>NZ_VZQO01000013.1:0-164163 GCF_014397665.1 Paraburkholderia sp. UCT2 | reverse complement strand
GCCAGCGTTCCCACATCAATGCCTTCTGGCTTTCGCTGTAATAGATCCGGCGCCTCTGTTTCATTTGCAACACTCCCGCCGCTCATGCGACGTTCATTGTGTTGCATCGACCGGTTGAATCCGCCGGTCTATCCGGCCAGAAACGCATCGAATTGTTGATGGCCGGCCGGCGTGACGCGCAGCACGCGCGGCCGCTCGGTCCGCTCGACCCAGCCCTGCGCCGACCACGCATCGAGCAACGCCGCGCCGAGCGCGCCGCCCAGATGCGGTCGGCGCATGCTCCAGTCGAGGCAGGTGCAAGCGAAGCGCCGCCGTCGGGTCTTCTGCGCGGCGATATCGATGCCCCAGTCGGCGAAGCGTGCGACGCCCTGCGCGGTCGCTTCGAGCGATGCGCCGTCTTGCGTCAGCAGTCCGCGCTCGAGCATGCGCTCGAACATGCGCACCGACAGCTCGCCTGCCATGTGGTCGTAACAGGTGCGCGCATAGCGCATTTCTAGTGGCACGGTGCGTGCCGGACGCGGCACGGAGCGCTGTGGCGCGCTGACCTGCGCGACGTTGGCGAGTGCTTCGATCGATGCGGCGATGTCCGCCGACGCGATACGGAAATAGCGATGTCGGCCGCGCACTTCGAGCGCGAGCAGCCCGCCGTCGGTGAGCCGTCCGAGATGGGCGCTCGCCGCCGATGGCGACAGCCCCGCGATCATCGTCAGTTCGCCGGCTGGGCGGGCGCTACCGTCCATTAGCGCCCACAGCATCGCGGCGCGGCCGGGATCGGCGAGTAGCGCGCCGATGCGGCTCAGGCCAGGGAAGTGGTTCTGGTCGTCTAAGAGGGGGGCGGTCATGGCGCGTCTCCTGAATGGGCGGCACAGGGCAGCGCGGTCCAATCGCAAAGCCCGCCGCCACGATTCCTACTCTACGCGCATCGGGTATTCGATGTTTCAGCTTCGCGTGAACAATCAATGCGACGGACGTGTCCGGCTCGGTCCGCGTTTGCGCGTCGTCGCGAGCCACCAGGCTAGAATCGAAGCCTGTCCTTGCAGGAAATCGATGTGATGAAAACTCTTCTCGCCGTCGCCGCGGCGGTTCTGCTGTCCAGCGCCTGCGCGGGGGGCGGAGCCGGCTCGGGGTCGGCCGGCAGCGGCAGCATCAACATGTACGGCACCGTCGACACAGGGATCAGCGTCCACAACTAGGCCCACCCTCGGCCCATCGGCGCGCTTCGCGCCGCGCGCAATATTGCGCTCGTATAATCGCTTCCTTTCAATGCATCCGATTGACCGGAGTCAAGATGAGCACTGTTCCCACCGCACCGCTGGACCGTTCGGAAACCACCTTCCGCTTTCTCGCCGAGCCGACCTCGGTCAACTTCGGCGGCAAGGTGCATGGCGGCGCGCTGATGAAGTGGATCGACGAAACCGCCTACGCATGCGCGGCGGTATGGTCTGGGCGCTATTGCGTGACGGTCAGCGTCGGCAATATCCGTTTCCGTCGGCCGATCCTCGTCGGCAATCTGGTCGAGCTGCGCGCGCGCGTCGTCGCGACGGGCCGCACCAGCATGCACATCCACGTGTCGGTGCACGCGGGCGACCCGAAGGGCGGCGAACTGCTGCAGACCACCGACTGTCTCGTCGTCATGGTCGCCGTCAACGAGAACGGCCATCCGGTGCCGGTGCCCGCCTTCCTGCCAGAGACCGAGGAGCAGAAACGCCTCGCCAGGTACGCGATGGACGTGAAGGAAGCGCTCGACGCGATCGTCGAGCTGAAGCCGGAAGAAGTCGCGCAGGGAAAGATCTAGGCGCAGCGCATCATCATGCGGTGCGTCCGACCATATCCTCCGGTCGCACCCACTCGTCGAACTGCTGCTCGGTGACATAGCCGAGCGCCAGCGCCGACGCCTTCAGCGTCGTGCCTTCCTTGTGCGCCTTCTTCGCGATCTGCGCGGCCTTGTCGTAGCCGATGTGCGGATTGAGCGCCGTCACCAGCATCAGCGATTCGTTGAGCAAGGTATCGATGCGCTCGTGATTCGGCTCGATGCCGGCCGCGCAGTTGTCGTTGAAGCTGTGCGCGCCGTCGGCGAGCAGGCGCACCGACTGCAGCACGTTGTGCGCGATCATCGGACGGAACACGTTGAGCTCGAAGTTGCCGCTCGCGCCGCCGATGTTCACGGCGACGTCGTTGCCGAACACCTGCGCGCACAGCATCGTCAACGCTTCGGACTGGGTCGGATTGACCTTGCCCGGCATGATCGAGCTGCCCGGCTCGTTTTCGGGGATCGACAGCTCGCCGAGACCGCAGCGTGGGCCGCTCGCGAGCCAGCGGATGTCGTTGGCGATCTTGTTCAGGCTCGCGGCCACCGTTTTGAGCGCGCCGTGCGCGAATACCAGCGCGTCGGCGGCTGCCATCACCTCGAACTTGTTCGGCGCCGACACGAACGGCAGACCGGTCAGCTTGCCGATCGCGGCGGCGACGCCGTCGGCGAACTTCGGGTGCGCGTTCAGTCCCGTGCCGACCGCGGTGCCGCCCTGCGCAAGCTCGTACAGATGCGGCAACGCCGACTCGACGTGCCGGATGCCGTGCTCGAGCTGCGCGACATAGCCCGAGAATTCCTGGCCGAGCGTGAGCGGCGTCGCGTCCTGCAGGTGCGTGCGGCCGATCTTGACGACGTCGGTGAACGCTTTCGCCTTGCCGTCGAGCGTGTCGCGCAACGTCTTCAGCGCGGGCAGCAGATGCTTGACGATGGCATCCGCGGCAGCCACGTGCATCGCGGTCGGAAACACGTCGTTCGACGACTGCCCGCGATTCACGTCATCGTTCGGATGCACCTTGCGCGCTTCGCCGCGCTCGCCGCCGAGCAGCTCGCTCGCGCGGTTGGCAATCACCTCGTTCAGGTTCATGTTGGTCTGGGTGCCCGAGCCGGTCTGCCAGACCGCCAGCGGAAATTCGTCCGGATGCTTGCCGTCGATGATCTCGTCGGCCGCCTGCATGATCGCGCGGGCCTTCTGCTCGTCGAGCACACCGAGGCCGAGGTTGACCTCGGCGGCCGCGCGCTTGATCACCGCGAGCGCGGTGATCAGCTCGGGCGACTGCTTTTCCGTCGAAATCTTGAAGTTCTGCAGCGAGCGCTGCGTCTGCGCGCCCCACAGGCGGGCGTTCGGCACCGCGATTTCGCCGAACGTGTCGCGCTCCATCCGTACGTCTTCAGTCATGGTTGACTCCGCTTCTCAAAGTTCCGAGTTGACAGGCAATAACGAGAATAGACCCGTTAGCGCATTCCGGTAAAAACCGGCCTGCGGATCGAAAATGTAGGTGCGTGTCTGGCCGTTCTCGACGTCGGTCCAGACGAGCGGCGACAGGGGCGCGCCGATCGAGCGCAGATAGGCGAGCTGGGCCGCGTCGGCGAGCGTCACGTGGTAGCTGTGATCGGGCTGGATGGCACGCTCGAAGATGCCGGCGACCTGATTCGCGAGTTCGGGGCTGTGGATCACGAGTGCGAGCTCGGTGTTCAGATTGGCCGAGCGCGGGTCGAGGTTCATCGAGCCGATGACGAGAATCTGGTGGTCGATCACATAAGTCTTCGCATGCAAACTCGCGCGCGAACGCGAGCCGACCAGCCCCACGTCCGGCGTGTCCTGGTATGGCCTCAATTCGTACAGTTCGACGCCTGCCTTTAGCAGCGGCACCCGGAACGGGCTGTAGCCGGCCTGCACGGCGACCGCGTCGGTAGCCGCGAGCGAGTTGGTCAGCACTGCGATGCGGATGCCGCGGCGCGTGAGCTCGCCGGCCGCCTGCACGCCCGACGCGTGCGGCACGAAGTAGGGCGACACGATCAGGAAGTCGTGCTGCGCGTCGCGCATCAGTTCGCGCAGCCGCGCGAGCGGCGGGCTCACGTAGTCCGGCGACGGATGCGCGATCTTCTCCGGCAGGTCCGCCCTGAATTCCGCACCCGCCCACGTGAGGCCGAGCTGCTCGCTCGTAATCTGCGCGGCGAGCGGCGTCGCGTTCAGCGGTTTCGCGTTGTACGGATCGGCATGGGTGCGCCAGTGGTGGCGCAGGTCGTCGCGCGTCTGGTCGAGTTCTTTCTGGTCGAATTTCTGCTTGTTCAGCGCACGCAGCGGATAGGCGAGGTCGCTGTTCCAGTAGTCGTCGAAACTCGCTGAGACGTCGGCGACGATCGGGCCCGCCGCGAGCACGTCCATGTCGCGGAACTGCAGCGTTTCGCTGGCGCTGAAGTACTCGTCGCCAAGATTGCGCCCGCCGACGATCGCGAGCTGGTTGTCCGCGATCATCGCCTTGTTGTGCATGCGCCGCGTGAAGTGGCCGATCTGCGTGAACACGTTCGTGGTGCGTTCGAACATGCCTTGCTGGGCGCTACCGAACGGATTGAAGACGCGAATCTCGATGTTGTCGTGCGAGTTCAGCCCCGCCATGATGCGGTCGATGTCCTCGAAGTTCAGATCGTCGACCAGCATGCGCACGCGCACGCCGTGATCGGCCGCATACAGCGCGGCGCCGAGCAGCAGCTTGCCGGTAGTGTCCTCGTTGGCAATGTAGTACTGCATGTCGAGGGTTTTGGTCGCCGCGCGCGCGAGCGCGATGCGCATCTGCAACGCGTCGGTGCCTTTCGCCAGCACGCGAAAGCCCGACTGCTCCGGATGCTTCGCCTCGAACGGCGCGAGCGCCTCGCGCAGCGGCGTATCCGCGGTGGCGGGGAGTGCGTGCGTGAGCGGGCGGTTGAACGCGGTGGCGGGCGGCTTCGTCGCGCAGGCGGTCACAAATGCCGCCGCGCAACAGAGCAGGAAAAATTGCCTCGTCGTGCTGACTATCGAGTGGCGGCGCGCGGCCCGCCGAGGTTGTTCGAATTGGCCCTGCACGCTGTTTTCCCCTTGTTTTGCAAGCTTTTCGCGTGGCGACAGCGAAGGCCTGCGCACGCTGTCGAGAAAACCATTCTAAGGGAATTGGGGCGCGTGTCCGTCGTTCGTCTGCAAACGCAGCAGAGTGCCGCGCGTCGGTCGGCAGGGCGCCGCGGTTCGGTGATCCATCACCTGATGCGAACCGCGCCGCGCCGCCGCTCTATCAGACGCGCCCGGCGTGCAGCGCGCGCTCGCCATCGGGATGGGTCGAGCCTTTCGCCGGGCGAGCCGCCCACACTCCCGCGAGCAGCGAGCCCGACAGGTTGTGCCAGACCGAGAACAGCGCACCCGGCAGCGCGGCGAGCGGCGTGAAGTAGAGCTTGCCGAGCGTCGCGGCGAGGCCGGAGTTCTGCATGCCCACTTCGATCGCGAGCGTACGGCAGACGGCTTCGTCGAAACCGAGCAGACGGCCGCCCCAGTAGCCGCCGAGCAGGCCGATGCCGTTGTGCAGGATGACGCCGACCATCACGACGAGGCCCACCGACGCGATGCTCTTCTGCGTGCCGCCCACCACCGCGCCGATGATCAGCACGATCGCGACCATCGACACGAGCGGCAGGATCGGTTCGATCTTGCGCACGAGCTTGCCGAACAGATGATTGACGACGAGACCGACGACGATCGGCAGCGCGACTATCTGCAGGATGCTCATCAGCATGCCGTGCACGTCGACGACGATCGACGCGTCGACGTAAAGGCGCGTGAGCAGCGGGGTCGCGAACACGCCGACGAGCGTCGACAGCGCGCTGATCGTCACCGACAGCGCGACGTCGCCGCGCGCGAGATAAATCATCACGTTCGACGCCGTGCCGCTCGCGACGCTGCCGACCAGCACGATGCCGGCAGTCAGATCGGGCGGCATGCGCAGCGCCCTGGCGATGACCCACGCGGCGAGCGGCATCACGAGGTAGTGCAGCACGATGCCGGCGATCACCGGCGCGGGCCGCGAAAACACGCGCAGGAAATCGCCGGCCGACAGCGTGACGCCCATCGCCAGCATGATGATCGTGAGGAGCGTGGTGACGTGCGGCGCAACGCCGGAAAACGAGGCCGGCGAGAAGTACGCGGCGACCGAGACGAGCACGGCCCAGAGCGGGAACAGGCGGGTGACGCGGGCAAGCATGGCGGGTGGTCCTTGGTTATGTTGTATCGCGGGAAAGCGGGGGCTGCGGCGCGGCCGGGTGTCGGCTGGCGTTGCGGCGTTTGCCGCGCCAAAGCGGGTGAAGCGGCTTCGGCCAAGCGCCGTGGCGAAAGCGCGGCAAAAACGGGTGGCCAATTGAAGCCGCACGCGAAGCGGGCAATGGTGAGCGCGCGAGCGGCGCCAGTCCGGCGCCTGCCTTCGTGAGGCGCGCCGTCGTGCGGTTCGTGGCGCGTGAGCGCGGGTTAGCGCTCGCGTGCCGCGGCGGCCATTTTACCTTTTACAGGGAGTGCTTCAGGAGTGGAACGTACGGCTACTTCGCTCGAGCCGAGCGCGCGGGCGGCGTGGCCGATGCCGCCGTCGGCGCCTGCCGCCGGCTTAGCCTGTGAAAACGCAGCGTCATCAGTAGCGCGACGCTCGCGAGACCTGCGGCGAGCCCCCACCACAAGCCGCGCGCGCCGAGGCCGGCGTGAAACGCGAGCAGATAGCCGGTCGGAAAACCGATCACCCAGTAGCCGAACGCGGCGGCGATCATCGGCACGCGCGTGTCCTTCAGGCCGCGCAGACAACCGGAGCCCACCGCCTGCATCCCGTCGACGATCTGGAAAATCGCCGCCACGCCGAGCAGCGAACTGGCGAGCGCGATGGTCGGCGCATTGACCGGGTCGTCCAGATGCAGATACAGACCGACGATCCAGTGCGGCGCGGTGATCAGCACGAGGCCCGACATCGACATGAAGCCGACGCCGAGGGCGAGCGCGACGAAGCCCGCGTGGCGCGCGGCGAGCGGCTGACCGGCGCCGGCCCAGTAGCCGACCCGCACGTTGGCCGCCTGGCCGATCGACAGCGGCACCATGAACGCGACCGACGCGACGTTCAGCGCGATCTGATGCGCGGCCAGTTGCGATTCGCCGAGCAGGCCGACCATCAGGCCGGTGGCGAGGAACAGCGTCGACTCGACGCCGTAGGTGATCGCGACCGGCCAGCCGATGCCGAACAATTCGCCCATCAACGGCAGCTTCGGCCGCGTCGCGACGACGAAATGGCGGAAGCGCGGCCGCAGATGCAGCAGCGCCATCAGCACGAGCGCGGTCAGCCACACGGTGATCGTGGTCGCGGCCGCCGAGCCGAGAAAACCCAGCCGCGGCAGCCCGTACGCGCCGTGGATAAGCCCGTAGTTCAGGAAGCCGTTCACGCCGACGCTCGCGATCGACACCCACAACAGGCGCCGTGCCGCGCCGATCGCCGGCAGAAACGAGCGCATCAGGCCGACGCCGATCAGGCTCGCGGGTGCGCCCCAGCGCAACACCGCCGCGTATCGGCCGACGTTGTGCGCGAGCAGGCCGGGCTCGCCGACCGCGAGCAGGATCCTCGACGCGAACGACAGCAGGATGAACGCCGGCACCGACAGCAGCACCGACAGCACGAAACCGGTCCAGTAAATATGCGGCACGCGGCCGTCGTCCTGCGCGCCGCGCGCGTGCGCGACGCTGACGCTGACCGAGGTCAGCACGCCCTGCAGCAGCGTGACGACGACGAAAAAGAGGTTCGCGCCGAGGCCGCCGGCGGCGAGCGCATCGGGGCCGAGCGAGCCGAGCAGGATCGTGTCGGTGACGCTCATCGCCATTTGCGACAGTTGCGCGATCGCGAGCGGCGCGGCGAGCCGCGCGGTGTCGGCCGCGTGGCGGGATAGGGTCGGCGGCCGGCTGGCCGCGCGGGCGAAGCTGGGTTGAGTCATCGAATGCCTGACGGCGAAAAGTGGCAGCGGTGGTAACAGCGATGGCGTCAGCGAAAGGCGGGCGCAAGCGGCGCCGCATTGCATCTCGCCGCGTGCCCCGACCGGCGTTGGAGCGGCCGGGCAGCGGACGGGAAAAAAACGCGACGCGGCGCCGAGCCGGTCAGCCGACTCCTCGCCCGTGGCGCGGTCCGTCGCGCGGTTCGTCGTTTACCTGTCGAAACCGACAGCTTATTGCCTCCCCCGGCCGCTGTCGATGGACGACGCACAATTCTGGTGCGTGCCGTCCTGCGATTTTCCGGACTGCCGTCAGCCTTCGTGGACCGCGATTCGCGTATCGCCGAGCAGCACGACCTGGCCCGCGCGGATCTTGCAGGTCTTACGCGTCTCGACCCGGCCATCGACCATCACGGCGCCGTCGGCGACCATCATTTTCGCGGAGCCGCCACTATCCGCGAGGCCCGTGATCTTCAGCAGATTGTGGAGTTCGACGTATTCGCCGGTCAGCGTGAAATTGAGGTTGGGCATGGCGTTTGCACCTTTGGGCACGGGGTCGCGTTGGGGTTCGCATCATAAAGCAAGCGCACCCGGAGCGGCGGCGCGGCCAGCCAGCGAGCCCTTCGCGCAAGCAAATGAAAGTAGATGTTATTCAGTTGTCGGAAAGTGAAACGTTCCGTAACGCTGGTCGCACCGGACGGATTTCACTCCTAGAGTGCAGTTCAGCAGCAAAGCCCGCTGGCTTCCGGGATCGCTCCCCGGCCGCCCATCCAGCGACGCACAGACCGGACGAGGCGCGCGCGACATCCCGTCATCACGACGCCAGAGAGTCCGCCCGTGTCACAACAACTCCAGAGAGGATAGCCATGACCCAGATTCGTTCGCTCCTGATCGGTACCGCCCTCACTGCTTTTGCCGCGACGGCCGCCGTTGCGCAGACCGCGCAGCCGGCAGCAGGCATCGGCGCTCAGGCGCAGATCCAGAGCCAGGGCGCCGCCGGCATGGCGCCGCCGTCCGCGGCTGGCGCCCAGCGCATGCAGGTGCCGCCTTCGACGCAAGGCATGCAGCAAGTCCCGGGCGCACCTGCCGCGCAAGGCGTCGAGGCGCCGCCGCCGGCCCGTTTGACGGCTTCGGGCTCCACCGACCCGCTCGTGCAGAAGCGCGACGCCGACGCGAAGGCCAACGCCGAGTATCGCGCGGCCAGGAAGTCCTCGAAAGCGGAATTGAAGGCGGAGCAGAAGGCCGCGAAGGACCAGTACAAGGAGCAGGTGCGCGGCGCGAAGCTGAACCAGAAGGCGGACAAACAGACCGCCAATAACGAAATGAAGATGAACATGGAAGGGCAGGCTGCCGCGCAGGGCGACGGCGCGGACGTCAAGCACTAAGCCCTGCTGGATGCCGCGGCGCGCGGGTCTGCGAGACTCGCGCGCCGCGGGCGTCGGTCGCTTGACCGCCCCGGCCGCGGCGCCCCCACGCATGCGGACAAAAAGGCCGCGAAAGCACAGGCGAAGGCCGACAAGAAAGCCGCGCTCGCCCAGGCGAAAGCGGACAAGACCACAGCCGACGCGCAGGCCGACGCCGACAAGGCCAGCGCTGCTGCCAACCTGAAGGACGCGAAGAAACAGAGTAGTGCGCGGCGTAGACCGGCGGATAGGCGCCCGAAAAAAGGGGCGCTTGTCGCATGAGGTTGTATGGATATACAGTGTGCGTCGCATCCTGAAAATCCATCCAACCCGCGAAACCGATCAGTGTCCACCGTCGCCGAATCCGCTCCGTCGTTCGATACCGCCGCCTGGCTAGCGAAGCTCAACGACGCCCAACGCGAAGCCGTCGAATACGGGACCGACACGCCAGACGCGCTGCCCGGCGCGCTGCTCGTGATCGCGGGCGCCGGCTCCGGCAAGACCAACACGCTCGCGCACCGCGTCGCCAATCTGGTGGTGAAGGGTGCCGATCCGCAGCGCATCCTGCTGTTGACCTTCTCGCGCCGCGCGGCGCTCGAAATGACCCGCCGCGTGACCCGCATCGCGGGCGCCGCGGCCACTACCGTCGGCCCACGCGCCGCGCTCGCGCAAGGGCTCACGTGGGCGGGTACCTTCCATAGTGTCGGCGCGCGGCTGTTGCGCGAATACGCGGATCTGATCGGCCTCGCGCCCGCGTTTACGATCAACGACCGCGAAGACTCCGCCGACCTGATGAACCTCGTGCGCCACGAGCTTGGACTGTCCGCGAAGGAGCGGCGCTTTCCGGCGAAGGGCACCTGCTTCGCGATCTACTCGCGTGTCGTCAACACCGGCGCATCGCTCGGCCAGGTATTGGACCGCGCGTTTCCGTGGTGTCGCGAGTGGGAGGACGATCTGCGCCGGCTGTTCGCCGCATACGTCGACGCCAAACAGAAGCAGAGCGTGCTCGACTACGACGATCTGCTGCTCTACTGGTCGCACATGGCCGCCGAGCCCAGCATCGCGGCCGATCTGTCGGCGCGTTTCGATCATGTTCTGGTCGACGAATACCAGGACACCAACCGCCTGCAGGCGTCGATCCTGCTCGCGATGAAGCCGGACGGCCGTGGCCTGACCGTGGTCGGCGACGACGCGCAGTCGATCTATTCGTTTCGCGGCGCGACGGTGCGCAATATCCTCGACTTTCCCACGCAGTTCGAGCCGCCCGCCAGGCAGGTCACGCTCGAGCGCAACTATCGCTCGACCGAGCCGATTCTCGCCGCGTCGAACGCGGTGATCGAACTCGCGAGCGAGCGCTACACCAAGAATCTGTGGACCGACAAGGCGTCGGCGCAGCGCCCGCGCCTCGTCACGGTCGCCGACGATGCCGCGCAAGCTCGCTACGTCGTCGAGCAGGTGCTCGAGGCGCGCGAGCAGGGCGTGAAGCTGAAGTCGCAGGCGGTATTGTTTCGCGCCGCGCATCACAGCGCCGCGCTCGAGATCGAGCTCACGCGCCGCAACATTCCATTCGTCAAGTTCGGCGGGCTCAAATTTCTCGACTCGGTGCACGTGAAGGACGTGCTCGCGGTGCTGCGCTGGGCCGAGAATCCGCGCGATCGCGTCGCCGGCTTTCGCGTCGTGCAACTGCTGCCGGGCGTCGGCCCGGCCACCGCGGCGAAGGTGCTCGACGACATCGTCGCGCGCGCGGACGGCGGCGATCCGGTCGCGACCGCGGGCGGTGTGCTGGCCGCGTTTGCGGCGCCCGCGCGCACGCAGGAAGACTGGCATCCGTTCGTCGAGCTGATGTCGAGCGTGTACGGCCGGCAAACGCCGTGGCCCGCCGAGTTCGAGATGGTGCGGCGCTGGTACGAGCCGCATCTGGAGCGCAACCACGAGGACGCCGCGATCCGTCACGCGGACCTGTTGCAGATGGAAAGCATCGCGGGTACGTATCCGTCGCGTGAACGCTTCCTGACCGAATTGACGCTCGATCCGCCCGACGCGACCAGCGACGAATCCGGCGTGCCGCTGATCGACGAAGACTACCTGATCCTGTCGACGATCCATTCGGCGAAGGGTCAGGAGTGGCGCAACGTGTTCGTGCTGAACGGCGTCGACGGCTGCATTCCGTCCGATCTCGGCACCGGCAGCGACGAGGAAATCGACGAGGAGCGGCGCCTGCTGTACGTGGCGATGACGCGCGCGAAGGAAGACCTGCACATCGTCGTGCCACAGCGCTTTTACGTGCACAACCAGACGCATCTGGGCGACCGCCATGTGTGGGCGTCGCGCACGCGCTTCATCGCCACGCCGATGCTGCCGCTGTTCGACGCCTATGCATGGCCGCGCATTGCGGTGGCGAGCGCGCCGAGCGCGGCGGGGCTCGCCGCGGCCGCGCAGGCGAAGATCGAGATCGCGGCGAAGCTCAGGAAGATGTGGGATTGAGCGGTTAGCACCGCGCGTTGGGATCGACGCGCGGGCAGGGGGCGCGTTTATCCGACGAAGGGACGTGCGCCGCGCGGGTCAGTGGAAGCTCAGCGCGACTGCCGCTGCTGTTGCTGCGCGACCGGAGGCGGCGGCACGAAGAAATTGCGCAGCCATGCCGCCAGCCGCGAGAACACGTCGTACGGCTCCTCGACGAAAATCTCCGGCTTCAAGAGCCGCAGATACTCCATGATCTGCTGCGCTTCCTGCTTCTGGAACGTGCCGTGCGAAATGCCTAGCCGCAACAGCCCACGCAGTTCGCCGAGCTTCTCGCGCGCGGTGCTGCCCACGCTCATCTCGCACGCGACCTTCGCCTCGTAGACGCGCTGGCGCAGCGATTCGACGAGCCGCCATGCCGGCGTCTGCATCTCTTCCTCGAGTGCCTGAATGTCCTGCACGGTGCTCTTGATCTGCGAGGCGAGGGGGTCGACCAGCGTCGCGTCGCCTTCCGCTTCCTTGACGATTGCGGCGGCCCAGTCGCGGCATTGCTTGGTGAGCTCCTCGGGCGTCCATTCCGAGCGCGCCGCGAAACCGAATCCGAACTCGCCCGCCTGCCGCATCAGGATCGACACGACGTCCGGGAATTCCTTGTCGAGCGTGCGTTTGGCCCACGCGTACTGGCCGCCTTGCAGCATCCGCTGTACCGCGTGCTCGGTGAGCGGCACCATGTTGTCGAGCAGCTTGGCGCGTAAGAAATCCTCGAACGACGGCGTCGCGAACTGCGGATCGAGCTTCAGCGAGACCCGTAAAAAGGCCTCGAAGTCCTTGCGCAGCGACGCGACGGTCTCGTCCTTGAGCTTCAGGGTGATTTGACCCATGTGTTATCCCGTTTAATGCGGCCGCGCGCGGCGCGCCGTCGCAAGATCGCCCGGCCGCTTGCGCACCGAGGCGACGCGACGCCGGTTGCCGACGCGCTTGATTCCAGCCTGTTGCCGCGTAACCAGCGGGACGACTCCCGATGAGCGGACCTCGACTGCATATCGGCGGGGTGGCGGGAAACTTGAGGGCGGCCCGGCGACGCGCGGACGCTTTGGAGGGAAGCTTCGGGCAATGGCCCGCTTGGGAGTCGCTTGAACGGGAGTGCGCGGCCCGCGACGCGGCGAGGTGTCGACGGGACCGCTGTTGAGTCGACGAGCGTAGAGACAGGGCGCGCTTACTTCAGCACCACGCACTGCCAGACGAAGAACACGCCTAGACCGACTGCGATCGTCAGCAGCGGCCGGCGCGTCAGCGCGCTAACGACGATCGCGGCGAGCGCGCCGACCAGCTGCGGATTGCGCCAGTTCAGCTCGGCGTTGTTGCCGTGCGGTGACACGGCCATCGGGACGATGATCGCGGTCAGCACGGTGACCGGCACGAAGCTAAGCGCGGCGCGCAGAAGCGGCGGGAACACGAGCCGGTCGCCGAGCACGAACACGGCCGCGCGGATCAACCACGTAATCGCCGCCATGCCGACGATCAGAACGACGTAGTTCATCGCGTGGCCTCCACGGGACGGCGCGCGCCACGCAGGTTCAGACGCGACATCGACAGCAGCACGCCGACCGCGACTCCCGCGAACACCGCGCCGAGCAGGCCGAGCTTATACGGCCACGCCTGCCAGAAAAACGCCAGCGTGCCGGCGGTGACGGCCGCCGCGATATAGCGCAGCGCGACCAGTTGCGGCACGACGATCGCAATGAACGTCGCCACCATCGCAAAGTCGAGACCGAGCGACTGCAGGCCGGGGAAGGCCGCGCCGAACAGCAGGCCGGCGACGGTCCATAGCTGCCAGTTCAGATACATCGCGACGCCGGCGCCGAAGAAGTAGTACGGGCCGACCGTGCCCGGCTCGCGATGCCGGTAATGCTCCCACGCGACCGCGAAGACTTCGTCGGTGAGCAGCGCGCCGAGCGCCCAACGCCAGCGCTTCGGCAGATGCGCGACGTGCGGTGCGAGCGTCGCGCTATACAGCACGTGACGCAGATTGACGACGAGCGTGGTCGCCCAGATCACGGCGAAGCTCGCATGCCCGGCGATCAGCCCGAGCGCGATGAACTGCGCGGAGCCCGCGAAAACGACGAGCGACATCAACTGGCCGTGCCACAGATGCAGCGGGCTGGAGGTCACGAGCGTGCCGAAAATGACGCCGAACGGCGCGGCGCCGACCATCATCGGGATGATGTCGCGCGCGCCGGCGGCGAATTCTTTGAGATGGCCGCCCCGGGTGGGCTGGCCTTGGGTGGAATCGGTCAATCTAAGCCTCCTTGATGTCGGAAGCATAGCGGCTGACCGGCGTTCGGACTTGTACGTTCTTGCGGCGGAATGCGGATGGGGTGCTACGGTGTAGCGGGGGGATGGCTGATGACGGGCTGACGGATTGCGGCGGCACGCTCACGGCGCGCGGTGCAGGCGCCGGCGGTGCCGCATCGCGTTACGAACCGCGCTGCGTTCCTTGCCATTGGCCCGGCGGCACGCCGAACATGCGCCGGAAATGCCGCGTGAAATGGCTCTGATCGGTGAAGCCGCTCGCGGCGGCGACGTCGGTCACCGGGACGCCGGCGCGCAACGGCGCGAGCGCGCGCTGCAGGCGCACCTGATTGCGCCACGCGTGGGGCGGCAGGCCGGTCGATTGGGTGAATAGCCGCGCCGCGTGGAACGGCGACAGACCCGCTGACTTCGCGACCTCGGCGAGCGTCACCGGTTCGACGAGGTCGCCGGTCAGACGCTCCTGCATCAGTGCGACGCGAGTGTCGTCGGTGGCGACGCGAGCAGCGGCGGGGCGCGTCCGCGCATAGCGGACCAGCAACGTGGACAGCGCGTCGAGCATCGCGGTTTCGGCGGCGAGCGCGTCGTCGCCGGCTTCGAGCAGACGGTGGGCGTGCGCGAGCCGCGTCGCGAGATCGGAATCGCGGATCACGCCGGGCGCGAACCACGGTAAGGCCTGCGGCTTGCCGGCGACTTCGTCGGCCAGCGCGCAGAGGAACCCGACCGGCGCATACATCACGCGATACCGCCAGCCCGCCTCGACCGCCTTCGACCCCGTATGCAACTCGCCCGGGTTGATGACCGGCACGCTGCCCGCTTCGGCGACATGGTGCTCGCCGTTATACCGATAGCATTCCGCACCCGCGACGATCACCGGGATCGTGTAGGCGTCGTGCCAATGCGGCGCGAACTCGTGATCGTGATATTCGGCGGTGAGCAGATCCGCGCCGGGCAGTAGCGGCGTGCGCCAGTAGCGGGCGGAATCGCGGAAACGAGGGGTGGCGGTCATGACGAAAGTCCAGCTGGACCGGTCAGTTTAACGCGTCGTTGTCGGGGACGGCGGCGGGTGTGCAGCGCCGCGCCGCGTGCCGCTGGTGCCGTCAATTGCCGGTACTTGTCCTGAGACTTGCCCTTACTTGACCGGAATCGTCGTGCCAGTGGGCATCGGCACGGCGCTCACGCTGTTTTTCGCGCTGCCGCTGACGACGCGGTCGCTGTAGGTCAAATAGACCAGGGCGTTGCGCTTCGTGTCGACCACGCGCACCACGTGCAGCGACTTGAAGATCAGCGACATGCTGACCGAGAACACGTCGTCCTTCTGCTTGACGGGGCCGGTGAAATGCAACTCCCCGACCTGGCGGCACGCGATCGATGCCTCGGTCGGATCTTCGGCGATGCCGAGCGTGCCTTTGATGCCGCCCGTCCGCGCCCGCGACACGTAGCAGGTGACGCCTTGCATAGGAGCAACTTTTCCCCTATTGACGAAATATGTGTCTTTTGCAAAAATGGACAATCATAATACGAACTAGAATCTATGAACACTAGCGCTCGGCGTGTACTTCTTCCCAAACTCGTCCTGTCGGTGGCATCCGATGTGCCGTCCATAGGTTCGGAAGAAGTTGTTCTGAAGTCTAAAGAAGAAAAACTCACATACCATCGCACACCGGTTCGCATTCCGGGCGAAAAAAGATTGGACGGGGGCCCGGAATGGTCGTTAGGCCGCTATGCCCGGTTTCCGATTGTTCTTAATGCTGACGGAAGCCCGTGGGCTGAGGCTAACCTGTATTTAATCGACCTCGCTGAGATTAAAACAGAGCCGAACATGCTTTCTCTGGGTACGGTTGCTGAAGATATAGCAGCCTACCGCAATTTTCTAGACATCGAAGATGTAGATTGGTTGAGTTTTCCAGCCAGAAAATTCGGAAGGCCAACCTATCGCTATTCAGCGGAATTAAAACACCAAATACGCGTAGGAAAAATGAGTCCCGGAGTTGGCAAGCGTCGAATGGCAACTGTGATTCGATTCTACGGATGGTTAATGCGGAATGAGCTGATTTTTCCTCAAAATCCACCTTGGGTCGAAAGAGGAGTCGCTATTGCATTCCAGGATGACGCAGGACGTGAGCATATAAAGGCTGTTACGACAACGGACGTCAGCATTACAAACCCTATCGCTGAAGACCCTTGGGAAGAGCTAATAAGCGATGGTGGAAAATTACGTCCGTTAATAACTCAGGAGCAGGACGCCATATTGCATGCCCTAACGGAACTTGCAAACGTTGAGATAACGCTTATCCATCAATTGGCTTTGCTGACTGGTGCTCGAGAGCAAACCGTTTTGACTTTCCGTCTCTCACACGTCGCGACGCCACCAGACCAGATAATTGGCGAAGACGTGAGAATTCGTTGTGGTCCGGGAACAGGGATTGATACGAAAAAGAACAAGAAAGGGACGCTCCATATTCCAAAATATCTCTACGAGAAACTGCATGTATATTCACTGAGTCCTCGAGCTAAGGCCCGTCGGGAAAAAAATGGTGTTTCTGAAAATTCAAATCAATACCTGTTTTTGACTCAGCATGGTAAGCCATTCTACGAATCAATCGAAGACAGGCATAAAATCAGAACTACCGGCAAACAACTAAAAGGCACCAAGCAGGGCCAATCTCTTCGCACATTTATAACGAAAAGAATCATTCCGAAGGTCCGGGCGCGTTTAAACCGACCAGATTTCAGCTACCGCTTTCATGACCTGCGTGCCAGTTTTGGCATGAATTTTGTGGACTTCAATGTTAAGCGAATTGCCGTCGGCGGAGCAGAGCGAGAAAAAGTTATTCGCCAGCTCGCCGGACTGCTATGGCACGCCAATTTGGATACCACCATGCGCTATCTCGATTATCGATATAACTTGAAAATGGCCGATGCCGCTAACGAGGGGTGGAGTGCATATCTACGTCAGCTAATTCAGCGAAGCTCTGGGAGTGACGCGTGAGTCCGGACGACATAACCGTTCTCGAAATGCCGATTTCAGAAGGAATCGCTGTCGCCAGGCCAGAGCGGCTTGCGTTGCGATTTTTCGGCGCTGAGACCTTGGGCCACGTTTGGACCTTTGCCTATTTAATCAGGAAGGGGCACAAAGCGGGCAACTGGCTTATTGACGAATCTAGCTTCTGTGCGAATCGGCTGCCGGTAATCACACGGTTTGCTGAGACCTTGTCTCGAATAATGCGGACGAGGAGTTGGTCCGGTCGTAGCGCGGAAGGCCAATTCGCCAACATCCGTTTCTATATGAATTGGGTAGATAAAGATGGCCGAGGGTCAGAAATATGGATTGACCGCGATGCAACAGAAGCGTCATTAAGAGAATATACTCAAGAGCTTACCCTTCAAGTATCCACAAGTAAGTTAAAGCCCAAATCGGCAGCTCTTCGTCAGCAGAGTCTTCTGGACTTTGCTCGCGAATACTATGAGGACGACAGTTTTGGAAAGCGAATTGTCCGGTTAACTCAGAGTAGCGGAGACGGCACTCGCGCACCCGATGAAGGGGTACTTCAGGCATTTGCTGGTTGGATGGACGAGATTTTTAGTACGGCTGCCAATACTATATTGGGGCATTCTGCCTTTCCAGTGGCATTCAATGACCGCAGTGGGAAAATTGGCCATAAAATTTGGTTATTTCCCAATGGTCGAAGCCGCAAGGCTCTGGAAAATAGCCGATACGGTGCGGCGTGGTGTATTGAGACTGGTCGCTTACGTACCACCGACGAAATCCACGAGACATTCAAATTATCGTCGGAGAAACACGCCCGTGGTCACGCATGGCGCGCTCGAAGCGAAGCGACTCGAGTTATTGGTGAGATTAACAGCAATAAATATCATCCAGAACGCCTGAATCTCGCTGCTTTTGGATGCTTAGCGTTCGGTGCGTTGTTCGCGTTGGAGACCGGACTTAACCAAGCGGTAATCGAGGGCCTGGAATATTCGGATGACCTCTCCGAGCGTATTCGGCGGGGGAAAGCAGTTCGAGCGAAATTCCGGGGCATTAAGCTTCGCGCGGCTGGGAAGGAGGTCGTGGCGTCAATTTCTCTGCAATTCATTCCGTATTTTCTTCGGTATCTTGAGTTGCGTGCCTATATCCTTCGCGAAGAAACACACTCGAAGTTATTTTTGACCGTGGATAAATCTGGAGTTGTCACACCGTTCCACACCACATGGTACAGAAAGCAGCTGAAACTACGATTAGAGCGCGTGGGTATAGAATTCACGGGTCTTGGGCTACGAAAGATTAGAGCGGCAAAACAGGATTATCTGATTAGAAATACCACACCAGATGTCGCAGCAAAGCTTATGGGACATTCCATCACAACAGCCATTCGTGTTTATTCGAACGGGTCGCGCGCAACTCACGTGCTCGAACTTGGTAAATACTTGGTCAGTCTGGAAAATACCGTGCTGAAGTCTCGGAAAGATGAAGCAGAGCATGTTCAAAGCAGCGTGGGCGCATGCGTCGAATTCAATCGACCTGCCTCGCTGCATATCAACGTACCTGTTGTGCCAAAATGTGAATCAACAGAAGGATGCTTGTTCTGCGATAAATATCGAATTCATGCAGATGAGGTTGATATAAGAAAACTTTTGAGCTGTCGATATTGCCTTCGGCTAACGTTCTCAACAAAGGGAGATGTCGACTTTTCTGACGGAGTCCTCGGGAAAGTGCTAACTCGAATCGACGAGTTGCTTGGTGAATTGAGAAAGGTCGACGGGGACCTGGTTGCCCGAATCGAACGGGAAGTTGAAGAAGAAGAAAATCTGGACGCTTTCTGGACGACAAAAATGGAGCAACTGACTGCTCTGGGAGTGCTATGAGCCTTTTAGAATTCGAAAAAATTCAATTTGATTTTGGGCGTGAGCCGACTTTCGACTTTTGGCGGCCGGTTGACGAAACAGAAATAAAAGCGTCCGCTAGCGAAATCAATAGTCGATTTGGCCACGATGTTTGGGACGCGACCGCTCTTAAAGGCGGTAGCTCCTCTTGGGGCAAGATGGTGAATTTCCACCGTATCAGAAAGGCCGGTGTTGCTATCGAAGCCTCCATTATTCAATTAAAAGTTATCTTCTACCTGCTGTTGCATCAGGAGGGTAAGGAGCTCCCGGCGGCTAATACATTTCTGGCTAAGTATTACGCATTGAGAAACTTCGCTGCTGACGCATCGGAAGCGGGCTATGATGTCTATCAGGCCTTGCGGCATGAAGATTTTATAATTTCGTTTTTGAAGAACCGTCCGGTGATGGGCGTCGAGTTGTTTATTGTTCTTTCTAGTCTTTGCGACGACGAGAGATTCACAGCCAAGGTGGATTTAAAACGGCTTCACCCTTTCATCATAAAAGCGGACAAGGATGCCCGAGATGCTGAAAGACAAACCCCCATAATTCCACCTCGGATTTATTCTCATATTCTTGAGGCATTGACTTCGGAGCTTGAGATAGTTGAGGCCGTGATTGACGACTTGGTTGATTATCTCCGTATCAGGCATGGTGGTGCCAGAGGCTCATATCCGGCGGCAGGAGAAAAACTGCGTCAATATGCTGCCTATCTCGGTCAAAATATCGAGGAAGCCCCTCGTCTTAACGCTGTTGCCGGTTGGGTCACGCATATCTACGCCGTCTGCGGAGTGGTTATAGCCGCACATACTGGAATGCGCCGTGGAGAATTTGAATCGTTGCCCGTCCATGCGTTGAGTATATTTGAACACGGCGGCTCCGCTCATACATGCATCAGGGGGACAACGTCAAAATTTAATAAAGGTAGGCCGAAAGAGACCGAATGGGTCACCAATCAACTTGGGAAGCGTGCCGTTCAATGCGCAGAAACTCTAGCGACTGCGATTCATTCATTGAATGGCATGGGGGACCTGTTGAAGCAGAAGAATAAGCTTGTCCTTTTTCCACGTCACGGGGTGGGTTCGCAGGGCGATTATGACGGATTCAAGCCCAAAGGTGACGACAAAAGCCGAGAACGTCTTATTAAGATGATTTGCCCGGTCATTGAGTCGTCGGATATTGATGATTTAATGCGGATGGACACGGAGCGGGATTGGCGCAATGAACCGGAGTTCTCGATTGGGGCTCGATGGCCACTTACGGTCCATCAACTCCGACGCAGTTTAGCTCTCTATGCACATTCATCTGGTTTGGTTACTTTGCCTAGCCTGAAATCTCAGTTGCAGCATTTGACGCAAGAGATGACGATGTATTATTCGAGGGGCTCAGAATTCTCCAAATCTATTTTGTTTCCGGACGAGCATTTTGCGCGAGAATGGAATGGTAGCCGAGCGTTGTCCGAATATCTTGGTTACGCCACGAATGTGCTGATGAGCGACGAACGGTTATTTGGAGGCGGTGCTGCTTGGGCTAATAGTCCGGCTGTTAAGCTTTCACCGGTCTCCGTTTATTCTCGTGCTCATGCTTTGGAGATGTTTGAAAGAGGTGAAATCGCGTATCGTGAAACGGTCGTTGGTGGCTGTACGAGCACCTCTATCTGCGAAAGCTTGCCTTTGTCGCCAATTCCGTTTGAGTGTCTTGAAAAGAACTGCAAGAACCTTGTTGCCAGCCCCAGAAAAATCAGAAAAGTAGCAGACGTTCAAATGGGAATAGTAGACAAGCTCAAACGGCAAGATACCAAATCCGTCGAATACCGCCTCGAAAAGAGAGGTCTGGACGTATTGCTCGGTGTTCTGGCAAAGATTGACAAAGAGGAAACGCAATGAACGATTCTCTCAAGGAATATTACGAGGCTTTGGATAGGCTGAAAACCCGAAAAGCGAAGATAAACAACGATACAGTCTCAATTGAGGCTGGACGCAAAAAGGGGAGCATAAAGAAGTCGCGTGCCCAGTTCGCTGAGCTTATTGCCGCTATCGAGGCGGCCGCAGCTGGAACGGCCGCTATAAGGAATGAGCCAGCAGTACAGCTGGAGCGATACAAGGGCGATAAGCGCCAATTGCAAGAGCGTTTGGACGAGTCATTGGAGCGTGAGATTGCTCTCGTGAAGGAAATATTCGACTTGAAGCAGGAACTTGTTAAATTGCGGGGCGGCTCTGTTTTGCCGATTCGAAAAGGGAGAGAGGGGAAGGGTTAGTGGCTCGATGGTTTGGCATTTACAGGGTGGATTCGGGTCAAGGGCGGGCGGAGCCCGGCGTAGCGAACCCTTGACGCGGATACTCCCTGTAGCACGCTAAAGGGCTAGGGCCGGACGGAGCTTGCGGAGCCCGGCCTGCGAGCCCGTCCGGCGGCGAGGACAGGGGCTTGAATGCTCCTCGAAAATGGACAAAGGCGGGGTGGTTCGTCCATTTTTTCTGCTCGAACGATGGACAGTCCTCTTTCTGCTATGTGCTTGATTTTTATGGGCTTGGTGTTGTCCATTTTTCTAAAAGATGCTCATACTTGCACGATGGGATCGTCATAGGCCTCCACGACCACGCGGTCGGAGCCGGTAACGTGAAAATTCGTATTGACGCTGGCGATTTCTTCGCCGCGCGCCGAAGAAAGCAGCAGGGTGCCGGCGGCCGCGAGCGCGATGCGTAGCGAGGTGGATTTCATGAGCGTGCCGGTTGAGTGTCTGGAGTGGGCCGGCGCCAGAGCGGGGCGAAACGTGCGCCGTGAAGTCGCCATCGTATAACGGCGCGCGGCGCGCGTGAGGCTGTCCACGTGGCACAAAAACAAAAAGGCCCGCATGGATGCGGGCCTTTCAAATTTTTTGGCTCCTCGACCTGGGCTCGAACCAGGGACCTACGGATTAACAGTCCGGCGCTCTACCGACTGAGCTATCGAGGAACAGCAGTACAACTTGATCTACATAAAAAAACCCGTCTGATTAACGGGCTTTTGCAATTCTTGGCTCCTCGACCTGGGCTCGAACCAGGGACCTACGGATTAACAGTCCGGCGCTCTACCGACTGAGCTATCGAGGAACAGAACAACAACAGCAGAGAAGCGAAATTGTAGAGGCAGCTGAAACGTCTGTCAATACCTCGGCGTTCATCCTGATACTGAATCTGAACGGCCAAGGCAGGTGACAGGCGGCCGCGCTCAGCGCGCGAGCAGCGCGACCTTTTCCTTCACATCCTTGAATTCCTCGGCTTCCGGCAGCGGTGCCTTGGTCTTCGTGATGCTCGGCCACGCTTTCGCCAGGTCGGCGTTCAGCGCGATGAAGTCCTGCTGGTCGCCCGGCACGTCTTCTTCGGCATAGATGGCGTTCACCGGGCACTCGGCCACGCACACGGCGCAGTCGATGCATTCATCGGGATCGATCGCGAGGAAGTTGGGACCTTCGCGAAAGCAGTCCACCGGGCACACATCGACGCAGTCGGTATAGCGGCACTTGATGCAGCTTTCGGTCACAACGTGAGTCATTCAGGCAGCTCCTGCATGCGGAATCGGGGAGGGCGCGGACGCCAAAAGAGTTATTGTAACGTAACGTCAACGGGCGCATAAAGCATCGGGCCGTGCGTCTTATATGTTTTTGTGATTAGTTTATGGGGTGCCGCGAGCGGCCGCGCAATGGCGGCGAAGGCCCGGTGGCACGCTGGATGCGGACGCATTCGGGTAACATGCATCAGGTTGGCGCGCCGCTCGGCTCAGCGCGTCCGTTGCAAGGGTGCAGTGAGCCCTTTTCGTTTTTTCAGCGGTCCAGTTCGTACCATCATGATTATTACTTCGCTGCTCGATACCGATCTGTACAAGTTCACGATGATGCAGGTGGTGTTGCATCACTTCCCCGCCGCCAACGTGGAGTACCGCTTCCGCTGCCGCACGCCGAACGTCGATCTGGTGCCGTACATCGACGAGATTCGCGACGAAGTGCGCAAGCTCTGCGAACTGCGTTTCACCGACGACGAACTCGACTACCTGCGCCGCATGCGCTTCATCAAGGGCGACTTCATCGAGTTCCTCGCGTTGTTCCATCTGAACGAGAAGTACATTTCGATCACGCCGTCGCCGAAGGGCAATGGCGAAATCGACATCGACATCAAGGGGCCGTGGCTGCATACGATCCTCTTCGAAATTCCGGTGCTCGCGATCGTCAACGAAGTCTATTTCCGCAACACCCAGCAAACGCCCGACTATCACGTAGGCCGTGGCCGTCTGCTCGACAAGATTCAACTGCTCGGCGCTCGTCCGGAGTTCGCCGACTGCAAGATCGCCGATTACGGCACGCGCCGCCGCTTCTCGAAGCAGTGGCACGAGGAAGTGATCCTCACGCTGAAGGACGGTCTCGGCGAGCAGTTCGCCGGCACGAGCAACGTCTTCTACGCGATGAAGCACAGCCTGACACCGCTCGGCACGATGGCGCACGAGTACCTGCAGGCTTGCCAGGCGCTCGGTCCGCGGCTGCGCGACTCGCAGATCTTCGGCTTCGAGATGTGGGCGAAGGAATATCGCGGCGACCTCGGGATCGCGCTCTCCGACGTGTACGGCATGCAGGCGTTCCTGCGCGACTTCGACATGTACTTCTGCAAGCTGTTCGACGGCGCTCGCCACGATTCCGGCGACCCATTCGACTGGGGCGAGCGCCTGCTCAAACACTACGAGGCGAATCGTTGCGACCCGCGCACCAAGGTGCTCGTGTTCTCCGACGCGCTCGACATCCCGAAGGTGCTGCAGCTATACGAGCGCTTCCGCGGCCGCTGCAAGCTAGCGTTCGGCGTGGGCACCAATCTGACCAACGACCTCGGCTACAACCCGCTGCAGATCGTGATCAAGATGGTTCGTTGCAACGGTCAGCCGGTCGCGAAATTGTCGGACTCGCCGGGCAAGAACATGTGCGAGGACAAGGCGTATCTCGCGTATCTGCGCCAGGTGTTCGGCATCGCGCAGCCGGAAGAAGAGGCGGCCAGGTAGCGCGCTTTGCGGACTGCTTTTCGGTTCATCGCCTGACCATGATCTGCTCGCGTTCGGGGGGCACGGCGAACAGTGTCGCCGCGCTATCGACTGGCGGCAATATGCCGTTCGGCCAGGGTGTTCGCGCGGAGCGCGGCCGGTATAATCCTCGCCATATCGCACGGCCGTCGACACGAGGATTTCGCCCATGGACACATCGATTGCCCGCCGCAACATCCTGGCGCGCATCCGCGCCGCGCAAGGGCGCGAGCCCGAATCGAGCGCCGCCGAGCGCGAAGCCGCGGCGGACTATCTCGCGCGTCATCCGGTCGGCCCGCGTCCGGACATGCCCACCGATCTGCGCGCGCGCTTCATCGAGGAAGCGCAGAAAATGGCGAGTACTGTCGACACAGTTCAAACCTTCGCCGATGTACCCGCCGCCGCGCATCGCTATCTGACGCAACACGGTTTGCCGTTGCAGGCCATCGCGTGGCAAACGCTGCGCGATCTGCCGTGGGCCGCAGCCGGCCTCGCCGTCGAATATCGCAAACCGCAAGACAATGACGTGGTCGGTCTCACCGGCTGTTTCTGCGCGACCGCGGAGACCGGCACGCTCGTGTTGCTGTCCGGTCCCGAGACGTATGCGTCGGCCGGGCTGCTGCCGGAGACGCACATCGCGATCGTGCCGGGCTCGCGGATCGTCGCGGGTCATGAAGAGGCGTTCGACCTGATCCGCAAGGAACGCGGCGAGCTGCCGCGCGCGGTCAATTTCGTGTCGGGACCATCGCGCACCGGCGACATCGAGCAGACCATCGTGCTGGGCGCGCACGGCCCCTACCGGGTGCATGCGATCGTCGTGCAGGATGCTTGAACGCGTCGCGCGGCGGCGTGCCAGCGCATACGCGACACGCGCGGTATCTGTCGTGCGTGCGGTTGCAAGCCGTCGCGCGGCCTGTATCGGCATGAATTCGCAGGCCGGCCGCACGGGCCGGTGGCTCGCCGTTGCGTCGATGCTTGCGCTGTGCTCGCCGTCCGTGCAGGCTGAGACGCTCCTCGACGGCGCGCGCTTGTCGGCGTTGTGGGGCTTGCCCTTCGCGGGTGTGCTGCTGTCGATCGCGATCGTTCCGCTGATCGCGCCAGCCCTCTGGCATCACCACTTCGGCAAGATCGCCGCGGCGTGGGCGCTCGCGTTCATCGTGCCGTTTGCCGTGAGCTTCGGCGCGAGCGCGGCGCTCGGCGCGCTCGCGCATGCCATGCTCGACGAGTACATTCCGTTCATCATCCTGCTGAGCGCGCTCTATACCGTCGCGGGCGGCATCTGCGTGCGTGGCAACCTGCATGGCACACCGCGGCTGAACACCGCGATTCTCGCGCTCGGCACCTTGCTCGCGAGCGTGATGGGTACGACCGGCGCGGCGATGCTGCTGATCCGCCCGTTGCTGCGCGCAAACGACAATCGCCGCCACGTGACCCACGTGGTCGTGTTCTTCATCTTCCTCGTCGCGAACGTCGGTGGCTCGCTGTCGCCGCTCGGCGACCCGCCGCTGTTCCTCGGTTTTCTCGAAGGCGTGAGCTTTTTCTGGACCACTACGCATCTCGCGTCCCCGATGCTGTTCGTGAGCGGCATGCTACTTGCCGTTTTCTATGCACTCGACTCGTACTACTTTCACCAGCGCGAGGAAGTGCGTTCGGCTTTCCTCGATCCGACGCCCGACGGCGCGCCGCTCGGCATCGACGGCAAGATCAATTTCGTGCTGCTCGCCGCGGTGATCGCGCTCGTGTTGATGAGCGGACTGTGGCGCCCGCAAATCACATTCGACGTGCTCGGCACGCACGTCGCGTTGCAAAACATCGTGCGCGACGCCGCGCTGATCGCCGTCACGCTGCTATCGCTCGCGTGGACACCGCGCGCGGCCCGCGCGGGCAACGACTTCAAGTGGGCGCCGATCGAGGAAGTCGCCAAACTGTTCGCCGGCATCTTCGTGACGATCGTGCCGGTCATCATGATCCTGCGCGCGGGAGAAGCCGGCGCGTTCGCGGGCATCGTCCATCTGGTCAATGATCCGTCAGGCGAGCCGCGCGACATCATGTACTTCTGGGCGACCGGCCTGCTATCTTCGTTTCTCGACAACGCGCCGACCTACCTCGTGTTCTTCAACCTGGCCGGCGGCGATGCGCAGACCTTGATGACCACCGGCGCGACCACGCTCGCGGCGATTTCGGCCGGCGCCGTGTTCATGGGCGCGAACACCTACATCGGCAACGCGCCGAACTTCATGGTGAAGGCGATCGCGCAATCGCGCGGTGTGCGCATGCCGAGCTTTTTTGCGTATCTGGGCTGGTCCGGCGCGGTGCTGGTGCCGTTGTTCGCGCTGACCGGCTGGCTCTTTTTTGAACGCTGACTCTGCAACGCCGAGACTATCCCTCGACGTGCGATACGGAGACTTGCATTGCAGAAAATCCTCGTTGCCCGTTCGATCTTTCCCGACGTGATCGACCGGCTCAAGCAGTACTTCGACGTCGACTGGAACGAGGGCGACGTGTTGCCCGCCGACGAACTGAAGCGCCGTCTCGCGGACAAGGACGGCGCGCTGACGGCCGGCGAGATGATCGACGCGGGCGTGCTCGCCGCGGCGCCGCGTCTGCGCGTCGTGTCGAACATGGCGGTCGGCTACAACAACTTCGACATGGCCGCGTTCAACGCGGCGAACGTACTCGGCACCAACACGCCGGACGTGCTGAACGAATCGACCGCCGATTTCGGCTGGGCGCTGATGATGGCCGCCGCGCGCCGCATCGCCGAATCGGAGCACTGGCTGCGCGCCGGACATTGGCAGAAGTGGAGCTACGATGGCTTCCTCGGCAGCGACCTATACGGTTCGACGCTCGGCGTGATCGGCATGGGCCGCATCGGCCAGGCGCTCGCGCGGCGCGCGCAGGGCTTCAACATGCGGGTCATCTATCACAATCGCTCGCGCGTCGCGCCGCAAATCGAGGCCGAGCTGAACGCGGAGTACGTGTCGAAAGAGGATCTGCTGCGGCGCGCCGACCACGTCGTGCTGGTGCTGCCGTACAACAAAGGCAACCACCACACGATCGGCGCGGCCGAACTGGCGCTGATGAAGCCGAGCGCGACGCTCACCAACATCGCGCGCGGCGGCATCGTCGACGATGCGGCGTTGGCCGACGCGCTGCGTGACAGGCGCATCGCGGCGGCCGGTCTGGATGTGTTCGAAGGCGAGCCGCAGCTGCACCCGGCGCTGCTGAACGTGCCGAACGTCGTGCTGACGCCGCACATCGCGAGCGCGACCGAAACCACGCGCCGCGCCATGGCGAATCTCGCCGCGGACAACCTGATCGCCGGCCTCGGCGCAGGACCGCGCGCCGGTCAGCCGCCGAATCCGATCAACCCCGACGTGATCGGCAAGGCGCGTTCATGACGATGATTCTGGTGGCGGCCGTCGCGGTGCTGGCGGTTGCCCTCGTGATCGCACTGGCCTTGCTGCTACGCGGTCACGACCGCACGGAGCAGCACGAACAGTTCGAGATGCTGAACGAACGCGTCGATGCCGTCGTCGACGCGCAGGCGCATACCGCCGAGCGGCTCGAGCGGCAACTGCGCAACGACATCGCCGAGACCGCGCGCGTGTCGCGCACCGAGCAAAGCAGCGGCTTCGCGCATTTTCAGCAGACGCTCGCCGCGCAGTTCAGCAGCATGACGACGGTGCAGGGCGGCAAGATCGACGGCTTCGCGCAACAGCTCGACGCCGTGCGTCACAGCCTGCAGGCGCAGGCGCAGCAGGCGCGCGACGAGCAGGGCCGCTCGCTGAAGCAGTTCGGCGACACGCTGAGCCTGCAACTCGGGCAACTAACCGAGGCGAACGACCGGCGCTTCGCCGAAGTGCGCGCGACGATCGAGCAGCGTCTGAAGGACATCGAGGCGAACAACGCGACGCGGCTCGAGGAAATGCGCCGCACCGTGGACGAAAAACTGCACGCAACGCTTGAGCAGCGTCTCGGCGAGTCGTTCAAGCTCGTGTCCGACCGGCTCGAACAGGTGCATCGCGGCCTCGGTGAAATGCAGACGCTGGCGGCCGGCGTCGGCGATCTGAAGCGCGTGCTGACCAACGTGAAGACGCGCGGCACGTGGGGCGAAGTGCAGCTCGAAGCCTTGCTCGAACAACTGCTGACCGTCGATCAATACGCGAAGAACGTCGCGACGGTGCCGAAGAGCGCCGATCGCGTCGAGTTCGCGATTCGTCTGCCGGGGCGGCCGGAGCCCGGCGGCGCGAATACGCCGGTATGGCTGCCGATCGACGCCAAATTCCCGCGCGAGGACTACGAGCGGCTGATCGAAGCGCAGGAGCGCGCCGATCCTGTCGCGGTCGAGGAAGCATCGCGCGCGCTCGAAGTGCGAATTCGCGCGGAGGCGCGCACGATCGCGGAGAAGTACGTGGCGCCGCCGCATACGACCGACTTCGCGCTGCTGTTCCTGCCGACCGAAGGCCTGTACGCGGAAGTGCTGCGCCGACCGGGACTCACGGATCTGCTGCAGCGTGACTATCGCGTGACGATTGCGGGGCCGACCACGCTGACCGCGTTGCTCAATAGTCTGCAGATGGGTTTCCGCACGCTCGCGATCGAAAAGCGTTCGAGCGAGGTGTGGCAGGTACTCGGCGCGGTGAAGACGGAGTTCGGCAAATTCGGCGACGTGCTCGCGAAGACCAAGGCGCAGCTCGAAACCGTCACGCGTTCGATCGAGGCCGCGGAAACGCGCACGCGCATGATGAACCGCAAGCTGCGCGACGTCGAGGCGTTACCGGGCGACGAGGCAAGCGGGTTGCTCGGCGATGCGCTGTCGGGTGTGGAGCCTGATGAGCAATGAGGGGCGAGGCGCTGGAATTCAGGCCCTTGCAGCCAGCCGCGCCAGCGCATCGCCCGTCACACGCACGACGCGCCAGTCCGGCAACACCGTCGCCCCCATCTTCTGATAGAAGCTGATCGCCGGCTGATTCCAGTCGAGCACGGTCCACTCGAAGCGCGCGCATTGCCGCTCCACCGCCAGCGCCGCGACGTGTCGCAGAAGCGCGGTGCCGAGCCCGCTGCCCCGCTGCGCGGGCTGCACGTAGACGTCTTCGAGATAGAGCCCGCGGCGGCCCGCGAAGCTCGAAAAATTGTGGAAGAACAGTGCATAGCCCACGATGCTCCCCGCGTCTTCGGCAACCAGCGCTTCGATCGACGGCCGCGCGCCGAACAGCGCGTCGCGCAGGCTATCTTCCGTCGCGACGAAGATGTGCGTGAGGTTCTCGAACTGCGCGAGTTCGTAGGTGAGCGCGAAGATCGCGCCGGTATCCGCGGGCTCGGCGGCGCGGATCGTCGCGGGCATTACGCTTCTTCCGGTGCGTCGGCCAGATGGATTTCGATACCACCGAAGCGCGACGCGACCCAGTTGTAGGCGTGGCACGCGATCCACAACAGCACGAAGCCGAGGATCGCGTTCAGCAGCAACGCGCTGAACACCGTGCTCAGCTCGACCGAGCCATAGCGCACGAACGCGACCACCACGCCGAGCAGCACGATCGGCACCGAGAACGTCAGATACACGAGGATCAGCGCTTTGGCCGTCTGTCCTGGTGCGATGAACGAGATCTGTTTTTTCATGTAAGTCAAACCCGTGCGTCGTAGTAGTGATAGTGGGTGGAGTGTCGATGAAGTGCTGCTGTGGTGCCGATGTCGTGCGATCGATGCGCGCCTGGAACGTCAGATGAGACCGTCGAACAGCATGATCGACACGCGATCGCCGACGTCGATGTCGCCCTCGTCGTGGCCGAGCACGATGAAGCAGTTCGCTTCGCTCATCGAGCTCAGCACGCCTGAGCTTTGCGACCCGGTCGGGCTCGCGTGCCAGTGTCCGTGCGCATCCTGTTCGGCGATGCCGCGCTGGAATTCGGTGCGGCCCGCGCGCTTGCCCACCGCCACGCGGCTCGTCGCGTGAATCACCGGCAGCGGCCGCGGCGTCGCGCCGGCCATCAGCAGCAGCGCTTCGCGCACGATCTGATAGAACGTCACCATCACGGCGACCGGATTGCCGGGCAGGCCGAAGAATAGCGCAGGTTTGCCGAGTCCGGGCTTTTCGCCGGACCACAGGCGGCCGAACGCGAGCGGCCGGCCGGGACGCATCGCGAGACGCCAGAAGGCGACGTCGCCGAAGGTCTGTAGCAGCTGCTTCGTGAAGTCCGCTTCGCCCACCGACACGCCGCCCGAAGTCAGCACCACGTCGGCGTTGGCCGCGGCACTGCGCAGCGCGGCTTCGAGCGCGGCCGGCTCGTCACGCACGACGCCGAGATCGAGCGCGTCGATGTTCAGGTGCCGCAGCATCGCAAACAGCGTGTAGCGGTTGCTGTCGTAGACCGAGCCCGCGTCGAGCGGCTCGCCGAGCGAGCGCAGTTCGTCGCCGGTCGAAAAGAACGCGACGCGCAAACGCCGCCGCACGCTGACTTCGCCAATGCCGAGCGACGCGAGCAGGCCGAGGTCCGACGCGCGCACGATGCGGCCGGCATGCAGCGCGACGTGGCCGCGCGCGAGATCTTCGCCGGCGCGGCGGCGGTTCGCACCCGCCGCCGCCGCGCTGGCGGCGAAGCGGATCGACGTGGAATCCGCACCGTCGCGCTCCACCTGTTCCTGCGGCACGACGGTGTCGCAACCGGCGGGCATGCAGGCGCCCGTCATCACGAGCACGCACTGGTTCGCCGCGACGCGGCCCGCGAACGGATGACCGGCGAGCGCCTTGCCGGCAACCGTCAGCTCGACGCTGTCCGCGCCGCCTCGCATAGCGGCCGCGAGCGCCGCGTGATTGAACGCGTAGCCGTCCATCGCGGAGTTGTCGTGCGCGGGCACGTCGATCGGCGACACGATGTCGGCGGCTAGCACGCGGTCGAGTGCATCGCGCAACGCCAGGCGCTCGACGGCCGCGACCGGCGTCGCCCACTGCCGGACGATCGCCTGAGCGGCCGGGACGGGTAGCGCATGAGGATCGTACTGCGCGACGCAGCGGGAAAAGTCGTTGAGCGTGGTCATGAATGGCTGGGCGTCGCGACCGGTGACGGGCGCGGCTGTTGCCGTGCGGCCGGAGCGGATGTCAGCCGGGGCCCCGATTGCGTTCGAGGTCGGCGAGTTCTTGTAACGAGTTGGCATTGTAGAACGCGCGCTCGTCGGCAAAGACGACTTCGACCGTCTTGTGGCGCGCGTACCACGCGCGGACCTTGCGCTCGCCGGAGGCCAGAAACGCGGCCAGGTCGTCCGCGACGGCGGTGCGCATCAGCGCGAATACCGGGTGCAGGGAGGTTTCTCCATCGGTGTCGACGGTGGTGACCGTTGCGATGTCGGCGTGGTTCGCGTCGAGTGCATCCGCGAGGCGCGCGGCGAGGTCGGCCGGTAGCCACGGCGAATCGCAGGGCGCGCTCAGCAGGTACGCCGTGCCGGCGGCGCGCAGTCCGGCGAGCATGCCGGCGAGCGGGCCGGGAAAGTCGGGGAGGGTGTCGGCGACGAGCCTTGCGCGATATGGCGCGCCGAGCGCCGCGTAGGTCTCGGGATGGCGGTTCGCGCTGATCATCAGCGGGCCGGTCTGCGGCGCGAGGCGCCGCAGCACGTGAGCGGCGAGCGGTTCGCCGTGCAGCGGCTGCAACCCCTTGTCGACGCCGCCCATGCGCGTGCCGCGCCCGCCCGCGAGCACGAGGCCAGTGATCTGTTCGCGGGGGATGGACATGCGTCGGCCGCTCAGCCGCCGATGTAGGACATTTCCACGCGACGCTTGGCCGGCTCGCCCTGATCGGCCGGCTGGCTGCCGCGCAGCTGCGAGTAGCGGTCGCCGCGGCCCTGCCAGATTTCGGCGATGGCGGTGGCGATCCCGGCATCGCTCGCACCGCCGCGCAGCAGCGCGCGCAGGTCATGTCCGGTCGATGCGAACAGGCACAGGTATAGCTTGCCCTCGGTCGACAAACGCGCGCGCGTGCAATTGCCGCAGAACGCGCGGGTGACGCTCGAAATGACGCCGATCTCGCCGCCGCCGTCGACATAACCCCAGCGTTGGGCAGTTTCGGCGGCGCTGTGCGCTTCGAGCGGCACCAGCGGGAAATGCTCGGTGATGCGCGTGACGACCTCGGCGGAAGGCAGCACTTCGGTCATGTTCCAGCCGTTCGAGGTGCCGACGTCCATGTACTCGATGAAGCGCAGCACCGCGCCCGTGCCTTTGAAATGACGCGCCATGGGGACGATTTCGCCGTCGTTGGTACCGCGTTTGACGACCATGTTGACTTTGACCGGCGCGAGCCCGACCGCGTGCGCGGCGGCGATGCCATCGAGCACGTCGGCGACCGCGAAGTCGGCGTCGTTCATGCGGCGGAACAGCGCGTCGTCGAGCGCATCGAGGCTGACGGTCACGCGGGTGAGGCCGGCGTCCTTCAGGCTGCGCGCCTTGCGCGCGAGCAGCGAGCCGTTGGTGGTCAGCGTGAGATCGAGCGGACGGCCCGCAGGCGTGGTCAATCGGGCGAGCCGGTCGACCAGGAATTCGAGGTTTTTGCGCAGTAACGGCTCGCCGCCGGTCAGGCGAATTTTCTCGACGCCATGCGCGACGAACAACTGCGCGAGCCGCTCGATCTCCTCGAAACTCAACAACGCGCTGTGCGGCAGGAAAGCGTAGTCCTTGTCGAACACTGCGCGCGGCATGCAATACACGCAGCGGAAGTTGCAGCGGTCCGTCACCGAGATGCGCAGATCGTGCAGCGGACGCACGAGCGCATCGTGCAGCACGCCGCTAGGTGTCTGCACTGGGCCGGTGATGACCGGCGCCGCGCTGAGATCGGCAACAGGGATGATGCGTCGTGACATGAAATGCTTCGTCAGGTGCTTTAACGGACGGGGATGATTTGATTCTATCGGAAATGCCGGTGGCGGCAGATGCGCGACGGACGTTGTCGGGGTATACGGGGAGCGGCGCGGCTCGCGGCGACAAATGACCGCCTAAAGCGACAAATGACCGCCTAAAGAAAAAGCCCGCCGGAAAGGGCGGGCTTTTTCACGAACAACGACGCGGCTTACTGCGGATGCTTGATCGTTTCGACCTGTTGCATCGGCGTGTGGTCGTCTGGCGGCAGCGCCTTGCGCTCACGGATCACGCGCGGCGGCTTGACCGTCTGCGCCGCCGCTTCCTGCGCGGCACGCAGCTTGTCGGCGTCGGTGTTCACCCAGATCAGGCCAGCCTGCTCGAGGATCGGCTGCAAGGCGTCGGCCGATGCGGCGGCGGGGGCTGCGCTGCGGACGGGGGCCGGCTGCGGGGCCGCGGCGACGGGCGCCGGTTCGACCACGGCCGGTTCCGTTGCGACGACCGGTTGCGGCTCGACGATTTCGGCCTGCGGTGCCGGCACGGCTGCCGGCGCCTCGACGATCGTGGCCGGAGCCGCGGTGTCGAGCGCAGCCGGGACGGCTCGCGGTTCGGTCGGGACGGTCGGCTGCATTTCCAGGGCCGGCTCGACTGCCGGGGATTCGGCATGCGCGGCGGGTTCGACCGAAGCGGCCGGCGTAACCGGTTCGCTCGCGGCCGACGCGGCTTGCTCTGCCTGCGCTGGCGCTTCGATAGCCGGCTCCGCCGCCACGGGTTCGATCGACGCCGCCGGGGCCTCTTCCACCGGCACGACCTTTTCGGTCTTCGCGGCATTTTCCGCGGCGAGAGCCGGCGTTTCGGCTGCCGCATGCAGTTCGGCCACGACGGCGCTTTCCGTTGCGACAGCGGCGACCACCACTTCGACCGGGGTAACTTCCTTCGCTTCGCTGGCTGCAGGCGTGTGCTCGACCGGCTGCTGGGTGCGCACCGGCGCTTCGTCGCTGGCGGCAACGTTGTCGCCTTCGGCTTCCGCGACATCCGCCGCGAGATTGCCATTCACGTCATCTTCACGCTCGCGCCGACCACCACGACGGCCGCGGCGACGACGACGACGCTCTTCGCCGTCACGTGCGACTGTTTCCTGATCGACCGGCACGCCGTTTTCACCCGCTGCGGCGCGGTTGCGCGCCAGTTCGTCGGCAGCTTGCGTGTCGGTTTGCGTCAGCGCCGAGGCGGCTTCCGCCTGCGGCTTGCGACGCTCGCCACGCTCGACGCGTTCAGCGCGCTCGCCACGCTCGCGACGCTCACCGCGTGCCGTGCCTTCGACGGCTTCCGCGCGCTCGGCGCCGCGGGTGTCGCGTTCGCGAGCCTCGCGCGGTTCACGCGCTTCACGCGGCTCGCGAGCCTCACGCAGTTCACGGCCTTCACGGGCCTCACGCGGTTCGCGTTGCTCACGCGGCGCGCGCGGTTCGCGGCCCTCGCGTGCCTCGCGGCCTTCGCGTTCCTCGCGACGCGGCGACGGCTGCTGACCTTGCGCCTGACGGCCGCCGGTCACGCCTTCGCCACGCGCTGCCGCGTCGCGACCGCCTGCGCCGCCACGGCGATTGCGGTTGCGATCGCCGCCGCGCTCGCCCGTGCGCTCACCGCGCTCGGTGCGCTCGCCGCGTTGCGGACGAGCCTGCTTGTCGGTGGTGGCCGGCGCGGCGGGCGCCGGAGCAGCCGGCTGCATGCCGAACAGATTCTTCAGCCAGCCGATGAAGCCGCCACTGGCCGGCGTCACCGCGACCGGAGCGGGGATAGCCGCCGGGCGGGCCGGCGCGCTCGGAGCCGGCTTCTCGGGCGTGATGCCCTTGACCGCCGCTTCCTGCTTCGGCTTCACTTCCTCAGCGCGCTTGCTGTAGCCGGTTTCCGATTCGAGTTCGCGGGCCGCTTCTTCGGCCATCTTCCACGATGCGCGCGGCTCGTCGAGGCGCGCGTCGTCGTGACGCAGACGCTCGAGCTTGTAGTGCGGCGTGTCGAGGTGCTTGTTCGGGATCAGCACGACGTTGACCTTGAAACGCGACTCGATCTTGTTGATTTCGGCGCGCTTCTCGTTCAACAGGAAGGCGGTCACTTCGACCGGCACCTGGCAGTGGATCGCCGCGGTGTTTTCCTTCATTGCTTCTTCCTGAATGATCCGCAGCACTTGCAGCGCGGACGATTCGGTATCGCGAATGTGGCCCGTGCCGTTACAACGCGGACACGTGACGTGGCTGCCTTCCGACAGCGCCGGCCGCAGACGCTGACGCGACAGCTCCATCAGGCCGAAGCGCGAGATCTTGCCCATCTGGACGCGGGCGCGGTCGTGCTTGAGCGCGTCTTTCAGGCGCTGTTCGACTTCGCGCTGGCTCTTGGCCGATTCCATGTCGATGAAGTCGATCACGATCAGGCCGCCCAGGTCGCGCAGACGCAACTGGCGAGCGACTTCGTCGGCGGCTTCGAGGTTCGTGCGCGCGGCCGTTTCCTCGATGTCCGCGCCTTTGGTGGCGCGCGCCGAGTTCACGTCGATCGCGACGAGCGCTTCGGTGTGGTCGATGACGATCGCGCCGCCCGACGGCAGCGGCACGGTGCGCGAGTACGCGGTTTCGATCTGGTGCTCGATCTGGAAGCGCGAGAAGAGCGGCACGTCGTCGTGGTAGCGCTTTACCTTGCCGACGTTGTCCGGCATCACGATGTCCATGAAGGCGCGGGCCTGGTCATGGATTTCGGTCGTGTCGATCAGGATTTCGCCGATATCGGGCTGGAAGTAGTCGCGAATCGCGCGGATCACGAGGCTCGATTCGAGATAGATCAGCATCGGCTGGCCGGCCGTGCCACTTTGCGACGCGGCTTCGATTGCGCGCCACAGCTGCATCAGGTAGTTCAGGTCCCACTGCAGCTCTTCGGCGCTGCGGCCGATGCCGGCCGTGCGCGCGATGATGCTCATGCCTTCCGGCAGTTGCAGCTGCGCCATGGTTTCGCGCAGTTCCTGACGGTCGTCGCCTTCGATCCGGCGCGACACACCGCCGCCGCGCGGGTTGTTCGGCATCAGCACCAGATAGCGGCCGGCGAGCGAAATGAACGTGGTCAGGGCTGCGCCCTTGTTGCCGCGTTCTTCCTTTTCGACCTGGACGATCAGTTCCTGACCTTCCTTCAATGCGTCCTGGATGCGTGCGGAACGCATGTCGACGCCATCGCGGAAGTACTGGCGGGCGACTTCCTTGAACGGCAGGAAGCCGTGACGGTCTTCGCCGTAGTTGACGAAGCAGGCCTCGAGCGACGGCTCGATGCGCGTGATGATGCCCTTGTAAATATTGCCTTTGCGCTGTTCGCGACCGGCGGTTTCGATATCGATGTCGATGAGTTTTTGCCCATCGACGATGGCGACGCGCAGCTCTTCCTGCTGCGTCGCGTTGAACAACATTCGTTTCATTGAACGGCTCCAGAGCGGCCTCGCCGGCCCAGCCGCGCGGTTGTCAGTCGCGAGAGCGGGGAGAGTAGGCGTGCCGCGTCTTATTGTGTTTTCACAAACACGCTGGAGCGGGAAAGATGGCGGGAGAATTGCCTGAGAGGGCCCAGCCCGATAAAAAAAGGGCACGGTGCCGCAGGGCACATGCGAACACGGCTTCAAATCATGGCCTGACACGCCGCGTTTAGCCAGCAGACCTTCATAAGTCTTCGCCCTCTGAAGCCGGCGCGCCAAATGGGCGCGCGAGCGAAGGGCCGAAGTCCGCGGTCATGCCGCAACGGGAAGTTCGCGCAGGCGGCGCGTCTTTTCCTGCTGGGGGTGTCTCGCCTTCTTTTGACGTCGCCATGTCTTGTACTTTCTACAAGACGCCTTGGGCGCACGCCGTATTTTCGCGACTTGCAGCTTCGTCCAGCTGGGCGTCATACCACCCGGATCACGAAGCTGAAAGCTAAATTCTTTTTTACCAAAATTCCGTTACCGTCGAAGCCGACCTTGACCGAACGCGCCTGCGGGCGCCGTCCCTGCCGGGTGCTGACTTCGTGCGTGCAACTTGTTGCATCTCATTTTCAGGGCGAGCAACCAGACCCCGGCGCAAGTAAAATAACGGTTTATCGCTTGCGCTCGCGCAATCCGCCGCATTCCGGACACTGCGCCGGCCGTCGCGGACTGCTGGGCAAATTATATTCAGAATGAAAGAGTTAGGCAAAACATCCCAGAGATCGGTTGCAGGCGCGGTCGAAGATTCGGTTTCAAGCGACCAGGTTTCGCTGATCGAAATCGACGACCGGTCGGCTGGTCAGCGCATCGATAATTTCCTGCTGCGCGTCTGCAAGGGCGTGCCGAAAAGCCATATTTATCGCATCCTGCGCAGCGGTGAAGTGCGCGTGAACAAGGGCCGGATCGACGCGCAGTACCGGCTCGAACTGGGCGATCTGGTGCGTGTGCCGCCGATCCGCGTCGCGCAGCCGCATCAGGCCGCAGCCCGCGTGCCCGTGCCCGCGCAGGGCTTTCACATCCTGTTCGAAGACGAGCATCTGCTCGTGATCGACAAGCCGGCCGGCGTTGCGGTCCACGGGGGCAGCGGTGTCGCGTTCGGTGTGATCGAGCAGATGCGCGAGGCGCGGCCGCAGGCGAAATTCCTGGAACTCGTGCATCGGCTGGATCGAGAGACCTCGGGCATCCTGATGCTCGCGAAGAAGCGCGCGGCGCTCGTCAATCTGCACGAGCAGATTCGCGATAACCGGATGGACAAGCGCTACTACGCTTGCGTGCACGGCGAATGGGCGACTGACTGGGGTCGCCGCCGCGCGGTAAAGGAGCCACTTCACAAGTACCTGACCGCCGACGGCGAGCGCCGCGTGCGCGTGCAGGCCGATGGCCTCGCTTCGCACACGATCTTCAATCTGGTCGAGCGCTGGCCGGAATATGCGCTGCTTGAGGCGGAACTGAAGACGGGGCGTACGCACCAGATTCGCGTGCATCTGCAGCATCTGGCACTACCGATCGTCGGTGACGCCAAATATGGCGATTTCGCGCTGAACAAGGCGCTTGCGCGCGCCAACGCGAAGCCCGGCATCAAGCGGATGTTTCTGCACGCTTACCGGCTCAAGCTCACGCATCCTGCGACGGGCGCGCCGCTGCAGCTGGAGGCACCGCTGCCTGCCGACTGCCGCGCCTTTATAGAACAACTCAACGAACTACGCACTGGGTTCAACCCGGAGACGACCTTGCATGGCTAGAGAGCAATTCGATCTGATCGTGTTTGACTGGGATGGCACGCTGATGGATTCCACCGCGCATATCACGCGCAGCATCCAGGCGGCGTGCCGCGATCTCCACCTGCCGGTTCCCGCGGACGAAGCCGCGAGCTACGTCATCGGCCTCGGCCTGCGCGACGCGCTGCAGATTGCCGCGCCGACGCTCGATCCGGCCGACTACCCGCGGCTTTCTGAGCGTTACCGCTTTCATTTTCTTGTAAAAGACCAGACTACCGAGCTGTTCCCCGGCGTGCGCGACATGCTCCAGGAGTTGCGCGACGTCGGCTATCTGCTCGCGGTCGCGACCGGCAAGAGCCGCGTCGGGCTCAATCGTGCGCTTGACCAGGCGCGCCTGACGAGCCTGTTCGACGGCACGCGCTGCGCTGACGAAACCTTCTCGAAACCGCATCCGGCCATGCTGCACGAGCTCACCCGCGAATTGGGGCAGGATACGGCGCGCACGGTCATGATCGGCGATACGACACACGATCTGCAAATGGCGCTCAACGCCGGCGTGGCGGGCATTGGCGTGACTTATGGCGCGCATCCGGCGAATTCGCTGAATGCGATGTCACCGAAGTTCGTGGCGTCGAGCATCAGCGATCTGTCCGGTTGGCTGCGGGAGAACGCATGAGCGCCGACGGCGTGGATACTGCTACTGCCGCGGCTGCGCAGGCAGTGCGCATTTGCGCGGCCGACGAGCTGGTCGACGGTGGCGACGGCATCCGGCGCGACGCGCGGCTCGGCGGGCAGGATGCCGTGGTGTTTTTCGTCCGCTATGATGGCTGCGCCTACGGCTATTTGAACCGTTGCGCTCACGTGCCGATGGAGCTCGACTGGCAGGAAGGGCAGTTCTTCGAATCGTCCGGCTTATACTTGACGTGCGCGACACATGGCGCGATTTACGCGCCGGATACTGGCAAATGCGTCGGTGGTCCGTGTCGCGGGGGCAGATTGCGTCCCGTGCAGGTCGAGGAACGCGATACGCTCGAGGGCCGTGCGGTATTCTGGCTGCCTGACGGCGATTTGCTGCCGGTCACGCGCTGATTTCCTCTTCCAACTTTTCACTGTCCGCATGTCCGACAACTTGACCCCCGAAAAAGACCCTGCCTCGGGAGGCAGCTCCCGTGCACCCGCCGACCAGCCCGGCTGGGAAAGGGCCGCGCTCGAGCGCATCGCGCTCGCCGCGATCAACGAGCAACGCGCCTCGCGACGTTGGCGGATTTTCTTCCGCTTCCTGTTCCTCGCAGTGCTCGCACTGGCGGTATGGGGTGCGCTGAACGTCTCGGGCGAGCGGGTCGCCACGACTGGCCGTCATACGGCAATGGTTTCGCTTGATGGCGAGATCGCGACGGATGCGAGTGCGAACGCCGAAGATATCAACACCGCACTCGATTCCGCGTTTGAGGATTCCGATACAGCCGGCGTGATTCTTTATTGCAACAGCCCGGGCGGCAGTCCAGTGCAAGCGGGCATTATCAACGGCGAAATTCGGCGATTGCGCGGTAAATATCCGTCTATTCCGCTGTATGCCGTGGTCGGCGACATGTGCGCGTCCGGCGGCTACTACGCGGCCGCGGCGGCGGAGAAGATCTATGTCGACAAGGCGAGTATCGTCGGTTCGATCGGCGTGCTGATGGACGGCTTTGGTTTCACCGGCCTGATGGACAAGTTGGGGATTCAGCGCCGACTGCACACATCGGGTGAGAACAAAGGCTTTTTTGATCCGTTTTCGCCCGAAACGCCGAAGATGGACGAACATGCGCAGGTTATGCTCGATCAGATCCACGCACAGTTCATCGACGCGGTGCGTCAAGGGCGCGGCAAGCGTCTGCATGAGACATCGGACATGTTCTCGGGTCTATTCTGGACGGGGCAGAAGAGCGTCGAACTTGGACTCGCGGACGGTTTTGGCGATGCAGATTACGTCGCGCGTGAGATCTTCAAGGCGCCGGATATCGTCGATTACACGGTGAAAGAGAGCATTACGGATCGCGTTGCCCGCAAATTCGGCGCGGCCGTCGGCGCCGGCGCGGTTCGGGCGATGGCGCTCGGCGCGAAAATGAATCTGCGTTGAATCCACAGTTTTAAAAAGACGCCCGCGCGGTCGGTTTCGGCCGATCGCGCGGACTTTGCGTTGTGAGTTTCGGGCCCAGGTCGCCCTCAGTTGCCTGGCCGGTGTCTACGTTCAGGCCGCCAGAATCAGAAAAATCGCCGGCCGCTTATGCAGGTCGATCTCCGCCTTCTTTTTCCAGTCGGCGACGCTCCGGCTTGCGATCAGTTCGCTCGGCAGAGTCAGATCGACCGCCACGCAGACCAGCGTCGACGGCGCGCAGGTCGCGAGCAAGGTATCGAGCAGCGCGCGATTCCGGTACGGCGTTTCGATGAAGATCTGCGTTTGCTTGCTCTTGCGCGACTGCTGCTCGAGATCGCGCAGACGTTTGGCGCGCTCGGTGACGTCGACGGGCAGGTAGCCGTGAAACGCGAAGCTTTGGCCGTTCAGCCCCGATGCCATCAGCGCGAGCAGAATCGAACTCGGCCCGACCAGCGGCACGACCTTTACGCCGCGCTCGTGCGCGCGTCGCACCAGCAGCGCGCCCGGGTCCGCGACTGCAGGGCAGCCAGCCTCGGAGACGAGACCCGCATCGGTGCCCGACAGCAGCGGCGCGAGCAGCTTGTCGATTTCGCCGGCCGGCGTATTGACGTTCAGTTCGCGAATCTCGATTTCTTGAATCGGCCGATCGGGGCCGACTTTCTTCAGGAACGCGCGCGTGGTTTTGGCGTTTTCGCCAATGTAATAGTGCAGCAACGCCGCGCGGGCGCGTACGGGCGCGGGCAGTACCAGATCGAGCGAGCTTGCGTCGCCTTCGCCGAGCGTGTTGGGAATAAGATAGAGCGTACCGGTCATCGGGCCCCCAAAAGCGGGTAGTTGGCCGCGAGCAGCATGTGCGACAGCGCGATAAGCGGCAGGCCGACGAGCGCGGTCGGGTCGTCGGAATGGATGGCCTCCAGCAGCGCGATGCCAAGCCCTTCGGATTTGGCGCTGCCGGCCACGTCGTACGGTGTTTCAGCGTGCAGGTAGGCGTCGAGCGCCGCGTCCGGCAGATCGCGAAAGCGCACGCGGGTGATCACGTCGATCGTTTGCGCGCTGTCCGTCGCGCTGTCGAACAGACACAGCGCGCTGTGGAACAACACGTCGCGGCCGCGCATCGCCTGCAATTGCGCGAGCGCCCTGTCGTGCGTGCCGGGTTTGCCGATCTGCAGGCCGTCGTAGGTGGCGACCTGGTCGGAGCCGATCACGAGCGCATGTTCGGCGGCGGCGAGGCCTTGGGCGACCGCACGCGCTTTGGCTTCGGCGAGGCGCAGCGCAGTGGCTTCGGGCGTTTCGGCGGCGAGCGGGGTTTCGTCGATAGCAGGCACGACGACGTCGAACGGCACGCGCAGGCGTTCGAGCAACTCGCGGCGATACCGCGAACTCGACGCCAGAATCAGGCGTGGCGGGCGTTTGGAGGATTCAGGCATAGTTTGCGGGCAACGGGAGTGGCGGGTCGTACGGGGTCGCGCGAGGCTCCCGTACGTACGGGCTTAAGTGTTTGACTCGAAAAGACAAAACGGATATGATTTCGGGCTTTTCACGGTATGCTTGCACTTGAAGGGTCTCGGCGCGTTCAGCGGCTTTCGGCAGTCGGAAGGTTGAAGAAAGCCCGGCAGGGTGAACGCAACGGCCGCGGGCCCCACTGACTGCCCCGCACACCGGATTATCTTCGCGGCGGATCTGATCATCCTTCGCGAATCACCCCGGCAACATGCTTGCCGACGCAGGAGCGCACATGACTCAACATCCTGGCAAACCTGCAGGTCTGTCCGACCCGCATGAACTCGATCTGTTCGAATTTGCGCGGAGCGGGCGTCAGGCCGCGGGTGTCGTGCGCGTCTCGCAACTGCCGCGCATGTTAAACGAAGTCCCGGCGGAAGCGCCAGATCGCGACACCGCGTTCACATGGCAGGCCGAAGGGACGATGCAGCCGGAATTGCAGGACGATGGCACCGAAGGTTCCCAGCCGTATCTGCGGCTGGCGATTCACGGTGCCGCGTGGCTCGAATGCCAGCGGTGCTTGACGCCGTATTCGCAGGCGTTCAACGTCGATGCAACTTACCGGATCGTCAATACGGAGGCGGAAGCCGAAGAGTTTCCGCTGGACGAGGATGAAGTCGAGGTGGTCGTCGGCTCGCGCCAGTTCGATCTCATCGACTTGATCGAAGAAGAGTTGCTGCTTTCCTTGCCGCTCGTGCCCAAACACGAGGTCTGTCCCGAAGTGCACGAGAGCCTTGTCTCGGGCACGGACGGTAGCGAAGGCGAGGGCGACGAAGCCGCGCAGGAAGAAGCTGGCGATGCCAGCAAGCCGGACCAGTCCAGCGAGCGGCGCAATCCGTTCGCGGCGCTCGAAAGTCTGAAACGCGACGAACCGGGCGGCAAGAAGCGCTAAACAGTTGCAGGGGGCGCGATGCGGGCGCATTGGCCATTCGGCCGGTGGTTAAGTCCGTGTCGGGCTGTGTTAGAATTCGGAAAATTTTTTGGAGTTTTAGTCATGGCAGTTCAACAAAACAAGAAGTCGCCGTCGAAGCGCGGCATGCACCGTTCGCACGATTTCCTGACGGCAGCGCCGCTGGCCGTCGAGCCGAGCACGGGCGAAGTGCATCTACGTCACCACATTAGCCCGAACGGCTACTATCGCGGCAAGAAAGTCGTCAAGACGAAGAACGACTAATCGTTGACTGCGATGCGCCCTGTGGCGTTTCGCGTAGCGATCGGCTCGCTTGACATTTTCCCGGTTCGGCAAAAAGGCGGCATTCAACTGCCGCTTTTTTGTGTCTGAAATTCGTCGCACTCCATGACAGTAAAGCTCACGATAGATTGCATGGGAGGCGACCACGGCCCGTCCGTGACCGTTCCCGCTGCCGTCAACTTCGTTCGTTCGCATCCCGACGCGCAGTTGCTGCTCGTCGGCATTGAAAGTGCGATTCGTGCGCAGCTGAAGAAGCTCAAGGCTCAGGATCTGCCGGCGCTGACCGTCGTACCTGCTACCGAGGTCGTCGCGATGGACGACCCGGTCGAGGTCGCGCTGCGCAAGAAAAAAGATTCGTCGATGCGCGTGGCGCTGAACCGCGTCAAGGAAGGCGAGGCGCAAGCCTGCATTTCCGCCGGCAATACCGGCGCGTTGATGGCGGTCTCGCGCTATGTGCTGAAAACGCTGTCGGGCATCGAACGCCCGGCCATCGCGTTTGCCCTGCCTAATCCCACCGGCTATACGATGATGCTCGACCTGGGCGCCAACGTCGACTGCGAGCCGCAGCATCTGCTGCAGTTCGCCGAGATGGGGCACGCGCTCGTGTCCGCGCTCGAAGGAAAAGAGCGACCCACCATCGGCCTGCTCAACATCGGCGAAGAAGTCATCAAGGGCAACGACATCATCAAGCGCGCCGGCGAACTGCTGCGTGCGAGTACACTCAACTTTCATGGCAATGTCGAAGGCGACGACATCTACAAGGGCACCGTCGACGTGATCGTGTGCGATGGCTTTGTCGGCAATGTCGCGCTGAAGACGTCGGAAGGTCTCGCGCAGATGCTGTCCAACATCATCAAGGAAGAGTTCGGCCGTTCGTGGCTGACCAAGGTGATGGCGGTGCTCGCGCTGCCGGTATTGATGCGCTTCAAGAAACGCGTCGATCATCGGCAATACAACGGCGCCGCGCTGCTCGGCTTGCGCGGTCTCGTGATCAAAAGCCACGGTTCAGCCGATGCCTACGCGTTTGAGTGGGCTATCAAACGCGGGTATGATGCCGTCAAAAACGGCGTGCTGGAGCGCCTTGCGCGAGCGATGGAAGAGAACGCGGGTTCTCTCGAACAGGCGGCGCGCGACGCAAGCGGTGCGGGTCACGCAAGCCCGATCGCAGGCCAGCCGGCCGAGCCCTACGCTGCGCAATCCTCGAAGGCATAATGGCTCAATCCACAATCTACTCCCGCGTGCTGGGCACCGGCAGCTGTCTGCCGCCCAACCGCGTCACCAATCAGGATCTGGCTGAGCGTCTCGCCAGGCAAGGCGTTGAAACGAGCGACGAATGGATCGTCGCGCGCACGGGCATCCATGCGCGTCACTTCGCCGAGCCGGACGTCACGACCAGCGACCTCGCGTTGATCGCCTCGCAGCGAGCGATCGAAGCGGCGGACATCGATCCGCAGTCCATCGACCTGATCGTCGTCGCCACCTCCACGCCGGACTTCGTGTTCCCGAGCACCGCCTGCCTGCTGCAGAACAAGCTCAGGATCAAGAATCACGGTGCCGCGTTCGACATACAGGCGGTCTGCTCCGGCTTCGCCTATGCGGTGGCGACGGTGGACGCCCTGATTCGCAGCGGCCAGCATCGCACGGCGCTCGTGGTCGGCGCGGAAACTTTCTCGCGCATTCTCGATTTCAACGACCGTACCACCTGCGTGCTGTTCGGCGACGGCGCCGGCGCAGTGATCCTGCAAGCGTCCGACGCACCGGGCGTGCTTTCGAGCGCGCTGCACGCGGACGGCAGCCATTCGAACATTCTGTGCACGCCGGGCAACGTGAATGGCGGCGTGGTCGCCGGCAGCGCCTTCCTGCACATGGACGGTCAGGCGGTGTTCAAGCTTGCCGTCAACGTGCTCGAGAAGGTCGCGATCGAAGCATTGGAAAAAGCCGATCTGAAGCCCGAGCAGATCGACTGGCTGATTCCGCATCAGGCCAACATCCGCATCATGCAAAGCACCTGCCGCAAGCTCGGCCTGCCGCAGGAGCGCATGGTCGTCACGGTGGGCGAGCACGGCAATACGTCGGCGGCGTCCATTCCGCTTGCACTCGACGTCGCGGTGCGCGACGGCCGCATCAAGCGCGGCCATAACGTGCTGATCGAAGGCGTCGGCGGCGGCTTCACGTGGGGCGCGTCGGTCATCCGCTACTGAGCGGGACGACGCATTCCGGGGCGTCGCTGGCGGCGCCCGTGCGGCCGGAATAACACCGCGCGCCATCTGGCAGCCGCGGCCGGCCGCCACATCCGATTAAACAGATTTTGGGGACGATATGAAATTCGCGTTCGTTTTTCCTGGGCAGGGTTCGCAGGCGGTCGGCATGCTCAACGCATTCGCCGATTACGCGATCGTGCGTGAGACGGTTCAGGAAGCCTCCGACGCACTCAACCAGGACCTCGGCAAGCTGATCGCCGAAGGCCCCGCCGAAGATCTCAATCTCACCACCAATACCCAGCCGGTCATGCTGACCGCGGCCTACGCTATCTATCGCGCGTGGCAGCAGGCGGGCGGCCGGGCGCCGGCGCTCGTCGCCGGCCATAGCCTTGGCGAATACACGGCGCTCGTCGCGGCTGGCGCGCTTGCGTTCCGCGACGCGGTGCCGCTCGTGCGTTTCCGTGCGCAGGCGATGCAAACCGCGGTACCGGTGGGCGAAGGCGGCATGGCCGCGATTCTCGGCCTCGACGACGACACGGTGCGCGCGGTCTGCGCGGAAGCGTCGGCGGCGGGCGTCGTCGAAGCGGTCAATTTCAATGCGCCCGCGCAAGTCGTGATCGCGGGCCACAAAGCCGCGGTCGAGAAAGCCTGCGAAGTCGCGAAGGCGAAGGGCGCGAAGCGCGCGCTACCGCTGCCGGTGTCGGCGCCGTTCCACTCGTCGCTGCTCAAGCCGGCGTCGGATCAATTGCGCGAATACCTCGCGAGCATCGACGTGCAGGTGCCGTCGATTCCCGTCATCAACAACGTCGACGTCGCCGTGGTCAACGAGCCGGCCAAAATCAAGGACGCGCTCGTGCGCCAGGCAGCTGGTGCGGTGCGCTGGGTCGAATGCGTACAGGCAATGGCAGCGCAGGGCGTCACGCACGTGATCGAATGCGGCCCGGGCAAGGTCCTTGCGGGTTTGACCAGGCGCATCGACGGCAATCTCGTCGGCGCGTCGGTGTTCGATCCGGCGTCGCTCGAAGAAACGCTGAAGCTCGTGACGGCAGACTGAGCGGGCATTCGCGAACGGGTATCGACAGAGCAATGCCGCGCTGGCGCGGCATTGCTCGACAGACGAATCAACAAGAATCAATGAGCCCTATTTGAAGGGCATCCGGACTCACAGATGGAAAAGACTCTCGACAAGCAGATCGCAATCGTGACGGGCGCATCGCGCGGCATCGGCCGTGCGATCGCGATGGAACTCGCGCGTCAGGGCGCGACGGTGATCGGCACCGCGACGAGCGAAAGCGGCGCGACGGCGATCACCGAAGCGTTCAAGGCGGCGGGCGTGAACGGCCGCGGCGCGGTGCTCGACGTCAACGACGCGGCCGCGGCCGAAGCGCTGATCGACGGCACCGTCAAGGAATTCGGCGCGCTGAACGTGCTGGTGAACAACGCCGGCATCACGCAGGATCAACTGGCGATGCGCATGAAGGACGACGACTGGGACGCCGTGGTCGACACCAACCTGAAGTCGGTGTTCCGTCTGTCGCGTGCGGTGCTGCGCCCGATGATGAAAGCGAAGGGCGGTCGGATCATCAATATCACGTCGGTGGTCGGCTCGGCCGGCAACCCGGGGCAGATCAACTACGCGGCCGCGAAGGCCGGCGTCGCGGGCATGACGCGCGCACTCGCGCGTGAGATCGGCAGCCGCGGCATCACGGTCAATTGCGTGGCACCTGGTTTCATCGAAACCGACATGACGAAGGCGCTGCCCGAAGAGCAGCAGACCGCGCTGAAAACGCAGATTCCGCTCGGCCGTCTCGGCAGCCCGGAAGACATCGCGCACGCGGTCGCGTTCCTCGCGTCGCCGCAAGCGGGCTATATCACCGGCACGACGCTGCACGTGAACGGCGGCATGTATATGCAGTAACCAATTTCGGTTACTATCCGCGCCTTGATGCGTTTGCGGAAAGCACGAGGCGCATGCGTTGACAGGAACCCGATGCGCCGCTTTTTTGCCGGGTCAAACCTGATAAAATGCGCGCACCTGTATTTTTGAACTTCTTTTCCCTTGGAGGGGTAATGGACAATATCGAACAGCGCGTCAAGAAGATCGTCGCGGAACAACTGGGCGTTGCGGAAGCGGAAATCAAGAACGAAGCGTCGTTCGTGAACGATCTCGGCGCCGACTCGCTCGACACCGTTGAACTCGTGATGGCCCTCGAAGACGAATTCGGCATGGAAATTCCAGATGAAGAAGCCGAGAAGATCACCACCGTTCAGCAAGCGATCGACTACGCTCGCGCAAACGTCAAGGCCTAAGGTCATTCGCGCCTGCGTTTCTGCACGGGCCGCGCATGACGCCCTGCCGTGCCGCTTGCCGGCGCCAGCAGGGTCGACGCTATCGGGCGTGTCCATTGGCACACCATACGTCGCGCCGCTTGCCACGCAGGAGCCAGCGATGTTGACAGCGCAACTTTCCGCGCGATTGCCGACTTAAACAGCCACAGGGCACACAGGGCGATTCCTGTGGCCGCTGTGGCTTTTGCTTTTTGTCATCTATGAAAAAGGGGTTACCGTGAGCCGCCGTCGTGTTGTTGTTACAGGCCTGGGGCTGATTTCGCCTGTTGGCAATAATGTTGCCGATGGCTGGGCCAATCTGGTCGCCGGCAAGTCTGGGATTGCCAATATCACGAAGTTCGATGCGTCGAACTTCTCGACTCGTTTCGCCGGCGAGGTGAAGGGCTTCAATATCGAGGACTACATCCCCGGTAAGGAAGCGCGCCACATGGATACCTTCATCCATTACGGCGTGGCTGCGGGCATCCAGGCGATGCAGGACAGCGGCCTCGAAGTCACCGACGAGAATTCGGAGCGCATTGGCGTGGTGGTCGGTTCGGGCATCGGCGGTCTGCCGATGATCGAAATCACCCAAACCGAATTGCTCAATCGCGGCCCGCGTCGCATTTCGCCATTCTTCGTGCCGGCTTCGATCATCAACATGATCTCCGGCCACCTGTCGATCAAGTTCGGCATCAAGGGTCCGAATCTGTCGATCGTTACCGCGTGTACGACCGGTCTGCACTGCATCGGCGAGGCTTCGCGCCTGATCGAATATGGCGACGCCGACGTGATGATCGCGGGCGGCGCGGAATCGACCGTGTCGCCGCTCGGTATCGGCGGCTTTGCGGCGGCGCGCGCGCTGTCGCAACGCAATGACGATCCGGCTACCGCGAGCCGTCCGTGGGACAAGGACCGCGACGGCTTCGTGCTGGGCGAAGGCGCCGGCGTAATGGTGCTCGAAGAATACGAGCACGCGAAGGCGCGTGGCGCGAAGATCTACGCGGAAATCGGCGGCTACGGCATGAGCGGCGATGCGTATCACATGACCGCGCCGCTCGAAGACGGTGACGGCGCACGCCGCTGCATGCTCGCAGCGCTGAAGAACGCGGGCATCAACGGCGATCAGGTGAGCTACCTGAACGCGCACGGCACGTCCACGCCACTCGGCGATCTGGCGGAAACGACCGGCATTAAGCGGGCGTTCGGCGACCACGCGAAGAACATGGTCGTCAACTCGACCAAGTCGATGACGGGTCACCTGCTGGGCGGCGCTGGCGGTCTGGAGTCGGTGTTCACGGTGCTCGCCGTGCATCACCAGGTGTCGCCTCCGACCATCAATATTTTCAACCAGGACCCGGCCTGTGATCTCGATTACTGCGCGAACACCGCGCGGGAAATGACGATCGACGTCGCGCTGAAGAACTCGTTCGGGTTCGGAGGCACGAACGGCACGCTGGTGTTCAAGCGCGCCGGATCGCCTGATCTCGGGTGACGCGTCGGCTCACGACGCCGGCTTCGCCGGCGCTTTCCCCCGCACCGGCAACATTGGGTAGGGCAGCGCAGCGCATCACGCTGCGTCGCTCTATCGCAATGCGTGCCGCGGTGGGAGCGTTCGTGCTGATTGCGACGTTAGCCGTTTATACCTGTCTCGCGCCGCGAGTGGGCGCTTGGCAGGCCGCTCCGTTGACGCTCGCCGTCGCAGCACTGCTCATGCTCTGCGCGGCGAGGCATGACGCGGCGCAGGCCATCGCGCTGCATGTCGCGATGGGCGAGATTTCCGCCTGGAACCACGCGGGTGAGTTGCTCGCGCGGGGCCGCATGGTCGGTTGCGCGCAGTGGAGCGGCCGTTTGCTGGTGCTTGAGCTCGATCCCGAGGGTGGTCGAAGGCGCGGCCTCATGCGCGCACCGACGGGTCGCAGGCGCTCCCTGCTGCTCGCCGCGGACGCGCTGCCGTCCACTGTTTTCCGCGAACTTTCCGTGCTGGGCCGGCGTGCGGCCGGCGCCTGACTGTAACGACTGTAACCGCTGTTACCGTAGTAACGTGCCCTCACGAGGGGGACGCTACAATGGTCCCCCGCCTTGCGCCCTATAGTTAACGGATTTATCAGGTGAGCGAAAAAGAAATTGATCAGGTGCTGGTCGAGCGCGTCCAGAAGGGCGACAAGGCCGCGTTCGAGCTTCTGGTCTCCAAATACCACCGCAAGATTCTCCGGCTGATCTCGCGTCTCGTGCGGGACCCCGCCGAAGTCGAAGACGTCGCGCAAGACGCTTTTATCAAGGCGTATCGCGCGTTGCCGCAGTTTCGCGGCGAGTCGGCGTTTTATACGTGGTTGTACCGGATTGCGGTCAATACCGCGAAGAACTACCTTGCCACCCAGGGCCGGCGCGCGCCGACCTCGACCGAAGCGGATGCTGAAGAAGCTGAAACTTTCTCCGATGCCGACCAACTAAGGGATATCAACACACCTGAGTCGATGTTGATGAGCAAGCAGATCGCAGAGACGGTCAATGCTGCGATGGCGGTTTTACCGGAAGAATTGCGCACCGCCATTACTCTCCGAGAAATTGAGGGTTTGAGTTACGAGGAAATCGCCGAGATGATGGGTTGCCCGATTGGCACAGTCAGATCACGAATTTTCCGCGCTCGCGAAGCCATTGCGGCAAAATTGCGACCGTTGCTTGACACACCCGAAGGCAAGCGTTGGTAGACGTTTCCGAACGTCCAGCTGGCTTGGCGGGGCAGCGGTGCAATATCTGGATTAGTGGTGTCACTACGGGGTATTTGGAAGATGGAGAGCATCATGGGGTCGGTCTCGATGCAATCGCAAGCAGGCTCGCACGGCGAGCGTCTGTCCGCTTTCGTCGACGGTGAGTTGTTCGGCGAAGAGCATCTGAATCTGGACAAGTTTCTTGCGGAGCTGGGCGGCGATGATCGCGCTGCCTGGTCGAGCTACCACCTGATCGGCGACGCGCTACGTTCCGACGATCTGGCAGTCAGCCCCGCGCGGAGCAGTGCCTTTCTGAGCGGGTTTGCCGCGCGTCTTGAAAGCGAGCCGCATGTGCTGGCACCCTCCGCCGCGTCTGCATCGGTCGCGCGCCGCCTGCTCGGGCTGCGCAGGAGAGTCGTGCCGGCTCTTGCCGTCGCTGCCGCGGCCGCTACGTTGACCTGGATCGTCGTGCCGCAGCTGCAGGGCGTGCCGGGTGGACCGGGTGCCCAGCTCGCTTCGCTCCAATCGCACGGCGACGCGGTGCAGCGTGTCGCCATGGCCTCGGTGCCCGCGCAAGACTCCAACATCATTCGCGACGCGAGCCTCGATCAATACCTCGAAGCTCATCAGCAATTCGCGCAACAACCGGCGATGGCAGGCTCGATGCCGGTGATTCGCGCTGCCTCAGTCTCCACGCAGGGCCAATAGTTTGATGCAGACTCCGCGGTTCAATGAAACGACTATCTGGGGGCGGTTGCCAGCATTTCTGTTCTGCGCAGCCGTGTTGTTGTCCGCTGCACCGCGGGTCTTCGCACAAGACGATCCTGCCGTCGCCCGTCGCACGGCCGCGGAACTGCTCGATCGCATCCATCAGGCCGCCCAGCAGCAGAACTACGAGGGCGCGTTCGTCTATCAGCGCGGCAGTTTCGTGCAGACGTCGCGCATCGCACATTACTCCACGCGTACGGACGGCGAGTTCGAGCAACTCGAAAGCCTCGACGGCAAGCCGCGCAAAATGCTGCGTCACAACGACGACATGTACACGTTCTTGCCGGAGCGGCGTATCGTGGTCTTCGAAAAACGGCAGAACAAGGACTCATTCCCTGCGCTGCTGTCGGTGAACGGCGAGCAGGTGCTGTCCGTCTACGAGCCGAAGATGCTTGACGACGACCGCGTCGCGGGCGTCGACAGCCTCGTGATGGAACTCGATCCGAAAGACGCGTACCGCTTCGCATACAAGCTGTGGGCAGACAAAAAGTCCGGTCTGCTGTTGCGCGCGCAGACGCTCGACCCGAGCGGTCAGGTGCTCGAGCAGTTGTCGTTTTCGCAGGTCCGCATCGGCGTGCCGGTCGACAAGACGGGCATCGTCAACGGCATCCGCAATCTCACGGGCTGGACGGTAGTGCGTCCGCCCGTCGAGCCGGTCGACATGGCCGCGCAGGGTTGGCAAATCATGCCGTCGGTACCGGGCTTCCATATGATCCGCCAGTTGCGTCGTCCGATGGCGTCGCGCGAGGCGGGGCAGCCTCCGATCCCGGTCGACCAGGCCGTGTTTTCCGACGGCCTCGCAGCGATTTCGGTGTTCGTCGAGCCCGTCGAGAAAAATACGCGTAAGGAAGGCACGGGCGATAGCGGCGCGACGCACGTACTGGTCAAGCGTCAGGGCGACTTCTGGATTACCCTGCTCGGTGAAGTGCCCCAAACCACATTGCAGCAGTTCGCGTCTGCCATAGAATACAAAGCTCCGAAGTAACCCTTCCGAATCCTGAAATCCCTCGGCTTGCTACGATATGACGACTTTCTCGGTGCGCAAATTCCTCGCGGCCGTAATGGTGGTGGCGTGTTTGCCGCTTGTGCCGCATATGGCATCGGCGGCTCCCGCTGCCAACCTGCCCGACTTCACCGACCTCGTCGACAAGGTCGGCCCGGCGGTCGTCAACATTCGCACGACAACGCGCGTGTCGAACGGTAGTTCCCGCGGCGGCCTGCCGCCGGGTATGGACGACGGCGACATGTCGGAGTTCTTCCGGCGCTTCTTCGGGATTCCGTTGCCGCAGTCACCGCAATCGCCGCACGGGGGTGATAACGGGGCCGGCGGCGGTAGTGGCGGCAGCCCGGATTCACCGGACAACTCGGACGCCGAACAGAACAGCGGGGTAGGCTCGGGCTTCATCCTGTCGGCGGACGGCTACGTGATGACCAACGCGCACGTCATCGACGACGCGGACACGATCTACGTGACGCTGACCGACAAGCGCGAATTCAAGGCGAAGCTGATCGGCGTCGACGACCGTACCGACGTCGCGGTCGTGAAGATCAACGCGTCGAACCTGCCGACCATCACGATCGGCGACTCGAACAAGGTGCGCGTCGGCGAATGGGTCGTCGCGATCGGTTCGCCGTTCGGTCTCGAAAACACGGTGACTGCCGGTATCGTCAGCGCGAAGGGACGCGACACCGGCGACTACCTGCCGTTCATCCAGACTGATGTGGCCGTCAATCCGGGCAATTCGGGCGGTCCGCTGATCAACATGCAGGGCGAGGTGATCGGCATCAATTCGCAGATCTATAGCCGCACCGGCGGGTTCATGGGCATTTCGTTCGCGATTCCGATCGACGAGGCGATGCGCGTGGCCGATCAGCTTAAGAGTTCGGGCAAGGTGGTGCGCGGCCGCATCGCGGTGGCGATTGGTGAAGTGACGAAGGACGTCGCCGAGTCGCTCGGTTTGCCGAAGGCGCAGGGCGCGCTTGTGAGCAGCGTGGAGCCGGGCGGACCCGCCGATAAGGCCGGCGTGCAGCCGGGCGACATCATCCTGAAGTTCAACGGTCATTCGGTCGACACGGCGACGGACCTGCCGCGCATGGTCGGCGATACGAAGCCGGGCACGAAGACGTCGATCACGATCTGGCGCAAGGGTCAAACGCGCGAACTGCCGGTCACGATCGCAGAAATGCAGCCGGACAAGGTCGCGAAGGCGGATCAGAAGAAGCCGCAAGCGCCGAAGCAGCGCGCGACCAACGCGCTCGGCATCGCGGTCAGCGACATTCCCGCCGATCAGCAGAAAGCGCTGAAGATTCAGAACGGCGTGCAGATCGACGCGGTCGACGGTCCGGCCGCGCGTGTCGGGCTCCAAAAGGGCGACATCATCCTGCGGATTGGCGATACGGATGTGACGAGCACGAAACAGTTCGACGAGCTGACCTCACACCTCGATTCGCAGAAGATGGTCGCGTTGCTGGTTCGTCGCGGCGACAACACGCAGTTCGTGCCGATTCGTCCGCGCAGCGCGCAGAAATGACGAAGACAGCATCGCTCACGCTCTATGGGCGCGCGTGGTGCCATCTGTGCGAGGACATGCGCGCTGCGCTCGAGCCAATGCTGGCCGAGTTCGGAGCGCAGCTGGCGGTGATCGACGTCGACAGCGATCCGTTGCTCGAAGCGCGTTACAACGAGTTGGTGCCGGTGCTGGTTTGCGATGGCGTCGAACTGTGCCACTACCATCTCGACGAAGCGCCCGTGCGGGCAGCATTGGCTGCACATGCGTCGCGTGTCGCGGCGGCATCCTGATACGCACCCGCGCGGCATCTGGTTTCGCGCGATCCATGCGCATTTTTGCCGCGGCTCACTGCGATGCGCGCGGTAATTTTCTCGCATCCTCTACGCCGTCTTGAGGCCCGCGCTTCGCAAGATGCGCCGGCCGATGGGCTTTTCGGCTAAAATAGATAAGATTTTCACCTACTTACAAGGCGTGCTCCGCTATTGTCCGGGGCGCGCCTTTTCGCTTGATCGGCACTGAATGGATCATATTCGTAACTTCTCGATCATCGCGCACATCGACCATGGCAAGTCGACGCTCGCCGATCGCATCATCCAGATTTGTGGCGGTTTGTCCGACCGCGAGATGGAAGCTCAGGTGCTCGACTCGATGGATCTCGAGCGCGAGCGCGGCATTACCATCAAGGCGCAAACCGCCGCGTTGTCGTATCGCGCGCGCGATGGGCAGCTCTACAACCTGAACATGATCGACACCCCGGGGCACGTCGACTTCTCGTACGAAGTCAGCCGCTCGCTGTCCGCGTGCGAAGGCGCGCTGCTCGTCGTCGACGCGAGCCAGGGTGTGGAGGCGCAAACCGTCGCCAATTGCTACACGGCCATCGAACTCGGCGTCGAAGTGGTGCCGGTGTTGAACAAGATCGATCTGCCGGCGGCGAACCCCGAAAACGCGATCGCCGAGATCGAGGACGTGATCGGCATCGACGCGACCGACGCGACGCATTGCAGCGCGAAAACGGGCCTCGGCGTCGAAGACGTGCTCGAAGCGCTGATCGCGAAAGTGCCGCCGCCGAAGGGCGATCCGCAAGCGCCGCTGCAGGCTCTCATCATCGACTCGTGGTTCGACAACTACGTCGGCGTCGTGATGCTGGTGCGCATCGTCAACGGCACGCTGCGTCCGAAGGACAAGATCCGGCTGATGGCAACCGGCGCGCAGTATCCGGTTGAACATATCGGCGTGTTCACGCCGAAGTCGAAGGATCTCGAATCACTGTCGGCGGGGCAGGTGGGCTTCATCATCGCCGGCATCAAGGAACTCGCGGCGGCGAAGGTCGGCGACACGGTTACGCTCGTGAACCAGCCGGCGGCCGTGCCGCTGCCGGGTTTCAAGGAAGTGAAGCCGCAGGTGTTCGCGGGTCTGTATCCGGTCGAAGCGAATCAGTACGACGCGCTGCGCGATTCGCTCGAAAAGCTGAAGCTGAACGACGCGTCGCTGCAGTACGAACCGGAAGTGTCGCAGGCGCTCGGTTTCGGTTTCCGCTGCGGCTTCCTCGGTTTGTTGCACATGGAAATCGTGCAGGAACGTCTCGAACGTGAGTTCGACATGGACCTGATCACGACGGCGCCGACCGTGGTCTATGAAGTCCTGCAGCGCGACGGCACGACGCTGATGGTCGAGAATCCGGCCAAGATGCCGGAGCCGTCGAAGATCGAGGAAGTGCGCGAGCCGATCGTCACCGTGAACCTGTACATGCCGCAAGACTACGTCGGCGCGGTGATCACGTTGTGTACGCAGAAGCGCGGCAACCAGATCAACATGCAGTATCACGGTCGTCAGGTTCAGCTTACGTACGAAATTCCGATGGGTGAAGTCGTGCTCGATTTCTTCGACCGTCTGAAGTCGATTTCGCGCGGCTATGCGTCGATGGATTACGAGTTCAAGGAATACCGCGCGTCGGACGTCGTGAAGGTCGACATGCTGATCAACGGCGACAAGGTCGATGCGCTGTCGGTTATCGTGCACCGTTCGCAAAGCCAGTACCGCGGCCGCGAAGTGGCGGCGAAAATGCGCGAGCTGATTCCGCGTCAGATGTACGACGTAGCGGTTCAAGCCACGATCGGTTCGAACATTATTGCGCGCGAAAACATTAAAGCGTTGCGTAAGAACGTGCTGGCAAAATGCTACGGCGGTGATATCACGCGTAAGAAGAAGCTGCTTGAAAAGCAGAAGGCGGGCAAGAAGCGAATGAAGCAGGTGGGCTCGGTTGAAATCCCGCAAGAGGCTTTCCTCGCTATTCTGCGTGTCGAAGACAAATAAGTTGAATAACGGAACCCTATGAATTTTGCGTTGATTCTTTTTGTGCTCGTCGTTTTGACGGGTGTCGCATGGGTCGCGGACAAACTGGTTTTCCTGCCGAAACGGCGCCGTGAGGCGGAAGCCGCAGTCGCCGAATTCGATCGTCAGCAGGCACGCATCGGCGAGCGTTTCGCCGATGAAAACGCCGCGCAAACGCGCGCGCGTCTGCGCGACGACAAGCTGCGTCAGCCGTGGTGGCTCGAATATACGGCGAGCTTTTTTCCGGTGATTCTGGTGGTGTTCGTCGTGCGCTCGTTCGTGATCGAGCCGTTCAAGATCCCATCGGGCTCCATGGTGCCGACGCTGCTGGTGGGCGACTTCATCCTCGTCAATAAATTCGAATATGGTCTACGTTTGCCGATTACCAACACGAGGATCACGCAGGGCAGTCCGGTCCATCGCGGCGACGTGGTGGTGTTCCGTTATCCGAAAGACGAATCGGTCGACTACATCAAGCGCGTCATTGGTCTGCCCGGCGACGTGATCGAGTATCAGGACAAGAAACTCACGATCAACGGCAAGCCGGTGCCTGAAACGCCGTTGCCCGATTATCTCGACGAAGAGCGTCTCGGTTATGCGAAGCAGTTCCAGGAAGATATCGACGGCCGCAAGAACGCGATTCTGAACAATCCGGCGGTGCCGCCGTTCATCGTCGGTGCGGAAGATTATCCGTATCGCGACAACTGCCAGTACAACGCGCGTGGCGTGATCTGCAAAGTGCCGCCGGGCAATTTGTTCATGATGGGCGATAACCGCGACAACAGCGCGGATAGCCGGTACTGGGGTTTTGCGCCTGAACGCAATATCGTCGGCCGCGCATTTTTCATCTGGATGAACTTCAGCGATCTGCGGCGCATCGGCCCTTTCCAGTGAGTCGCGTGCATTGATCGCTTCATGAGCGCTTCTCAGACGCCGCGCGAATAACCGGCACCCGGTTATCTCGGTCGCGGCGTGTTGTCATGCTACTTTAAGAACTCGCGGTAACGTCGTTTCACCACGCTTTTTCCGCTGGCGCCCCGTGTTTCCGCCGGGTCAGGCGCCCGCGTTATACTCTGCCCATGCCCCTATCTCCGTTGGAAAGCCGTTTGCGCTACGAATTTCGCAATGCGGAATTGCTGCGCCAGGCTCTAACACACCGCAGTCATAGCTCCACGCATAACGAACGGCTCGAATTTCTCGGCGACTCCGTTCTGAATTGCGCGGTGGCTGCGCTTTTGTTCCAACGTTTCGGCAAACTCGACGAAGGCGACCTGTCTCGCGTGCGCGCCAATCTGGTCAAACAGCAGTCCCTCTACGAGATTGCTCAGGCACTCAATATTTCGGAGGGCCTGCGCCTCGGCGAGGGCGAGTTGCGCAGCGGCGGCTTCCGCCGCCCGTCGATCCTCGCGGATACGCTCGAGGCGGTGCTCGGTGCGATATTTCTGGACGGCGGATTCGAGGCTGCGCAGACGGTCATCAAGCGCCTTTACGTACCGATTCTCGACCATATCGACCCACGCACGCTTGGCAAGGACGCGAAGACGCTGCTGCAGGAGTATCTGCAGGGCCACAAGATTGCGTTGCCTACTTATACGGTCGTCGCCACGCATGGTGCGGCGCACAATCAGCAGTTCGAAGTGGAATGTACGGTGCCGAAGCTGGACGTCAAGGTGTCTGGCTCCGGCGCGAGCCGTCGCGCGGCGGAGCAGGCGGCCGCAAAGAAGGCGCTCGACGAAGTGATGGCCGCGGCGCCTGCCGTGGTCGCGAAGCCGAAGCGCTCGAAGGGCGCGCGTGCCGCGAAAAATGCCCTGCAGGAAATCGTGCCGGGCGTGACCGGCGTACAGGCCGCACTGGATTTGCGCACACCCGATCGCAAGAGCGCGCGCGGTGAAGGGCGCGCGGCTGTCGCGCTGGAAGCGCACGCCGACAAACCTTTCGTGGAAAAATCAGCCGCTGAAAGACCGGCGGCCGAGCGTGCCGCGCCGGGTCCCGCCGGTGCGCCGTTGGCTGTAATTCGTGCCGCGCATGTGGAGTACAGCGGACAGGACAAGCCGGAGCGCGCCGAAAAGTCCGAAAAGACGGAGAGGGCCGACAAGGTTTCGATCCACGCGGGCGAGAAACCTGTCGACAAGCCGGCCGAAAAACCCGCAGCGGACAAAACCCCCGACCTCAAAGCCGACACGCCGTCACACGCTCGCAGCGCAGACCGTCAGCGCAGCCGCGAGGCCGCGCCGGGGACTGCTGCATCGAGCGTGAGCGCCGCGCCCGCGTCGGTTGTCTCGGTGCCCCCGGCACCTGCCGAACACGAACCCGGCGTCGCCGACGCGGTGCAAACGCGCGTCGCCGATGCGGGCCATTGATTGCAATCGGCGTGCGCGTCGCGCGCGCCGAACTGAACCTGCCGTAGTCCGAATATGAACGCTCCCACTCCCACTGGTTTTCGCTGCGGCATGGTCGCGATCGTCGGCCGCCCGAATGTCGGCAAGTCCACGCTGATGAACGCGCTGGTCGGCCAGAAAGTCAGCATCACGTCGCGCAAGGCGCAGACCACGCGCCATCGCATTACCGGCATCAATACGCTCGAAGACGCCCAGTACATCTTCGTCGACACGCCCGGTTTTCAGACCAAACACAGCGGCGCCCTGAACCGCTCGCTGAACCGCGCCGTTACGTCGACGCTGACCTCGGTCGACGCGATCCTGTTCGTCATCGAAGCAGGCCGCTTCGGCCCTGACGACCAGAAGGTACTCGATCTGATCCCGGCGAAGGTCCCGACGCTGCTGATCGCGAACAAGCTCGATCGCGTGTCGGATAAAGACTCGCTGTTCCCGTTCATGCAGCAGATGAGCACGCTGCGCGAGTTCAACGAGATCGTGCCGCTGTCGGCGAAAAATTCCGACGACATCAAACGTCTGATGGCCACCGTCAAGCCGTTCCTGCCGGAAGGCGAGCCGATCTACGGCGAGGACGACCTGACCGATCGCAGCGAGCGCTTCCTTGCCGCCGAAATCCTGCGCGAGAAAGTCTTCCGCTGGACCGGTGACGAGCTGCCGTACACGAGCACCGTGCTGATCGAGAAGTTCGAAACCGAAGGGCGGCTGCGCCGTATCTTCGCGACGATCCTCGTCGATCGCGACATGCACAAGGCGATGATCATCGGCCAGAAGGGCGCGAAGCTGAAGCAGATCAGCACCGAGGCTCGCCTCGACATGGCAAAGCTGTTCGACGGGCCGGTGTACCTCGAAACCTTCGTCAAGGTGAAGAGCGGCTGGGCCGATAACGAAGCCGGGCTTCGTGCGTATGGGTACGAATGACGCGTGGATGACGCTCAATTCAGACGAGGCTTCGGATCAGCCGGAGCACGAACCGCCTCGGCCCGCGCGTAGCGCGAGGAAATCGTCGGCCGACGCAAAAAGCCCAAAAAGCACGAAACGCGCACCCGCCGACGATGGCGAGCCACGCAAAACGCCGGCGCGCCGCGCGCCGCGCACCCCCGCATCCGAATATCGGATCACCGAGCAGCCCGCGTTCGTGCTGCATAGCTATCCGTATCGCGAGACCAGCCTGATCATCGACGTGCTGTCGCGCGATCACGGCCGTCTCGCGCTGGTCGCAAAGGGCGCGAAGCGCCCGCACTCCGCGCTGCGCGGCGTGCTGCAAACGTTCCAGCCGCTGTCGCTCGCGTGGTCGGGCAAGTCCGAAATGCGCACGCTGACCGGCGCCGAATGGGTCGGCGGCATGCTGCCGCTGACCGGCGACGCGCTGCTGTGCGGTTTCTACGTCAACGAACTGCTGGTGCGCTTCTGCGCGCGCGAAGACCCGCATCCTCAGTTGTTCCATCACTACGTCGTCACGCTGACGCGGCTCGCGCACGATGAGCCGCCGGTGCAGGTGCTGCGCTCGTTCGAACGCGTGCTGCTACGCGAGACCGGTTACGCGATGGCGCTCGACCGCACGGTCGCACGCAAAGCGGTGCTCGCCGACGGCCGCTACGTGTTCGATCCCGAGCGCGGGGTACGCGAGGCATCGGACGAATGGCCCGCGCAGTGGCCGGTAGTGTCGGGACAAACCTTGCTCGATATGGAAAAGGACGATTACCATCGAGCGCAGACCGTCGCGCAAAGCAAAACGCTGATGCGCTTCCTGCTCAACAACTATCTCGGCGGCGCGCCGCTTGCCACCCGCCAGATCCTGATCGACCTGCAGAACCTATGAGCTTCTTCCTGACTTCGCCGACCGCGATCGACCTCGGCGTGAACATCGACCACGTCGCCACGCTGCGCAACGCGCGTGGCACGTCCTATCCCGATCCGATCCGCGCCGCGCTGATGGCCGAAGAAGCCGGCGCCGACGCGATCACGCTGCATCTACGCGAAGACCGCCGGCACATCATCGATGCGGATGTTCGCAAGCTGCGTCCGCTGCTGAAAACGCGCATGAATCTCGAATGCGCGGTCACGCCGGAAATGCTCGACATCGCGTGCGCAGTGCAACCGCACGACGTCTGCCTCGTGCCGGAAAAGCGCGAGGAGCTGACGACCGAAGGCGGTCTCGACGTCGCCGGACAGTTCGAGGCGGTGCGCGCCGCATGCAAGCAACTGGCGGACGCGAGCTCGCGCGTGTCGCTCTTCATCGACCCCGAGGAGATGCAGATTCGCGCCGCGCACGAAGCCGGCGCGCCGGTGATCGAGTTGCACACAGGCCGTTACGCGGAAGCTCATGATCCCGCGGAACAGCAGCGCGAATACGAGCGCATCGTGCGAGCAGTCGAATTCGGCGCGACGCTCGGCCTCAAAGTGAACGCGGGCCACGGCCTGCACTACACGAACGTGCAGCAGATCGCGGCGATCGACGGCATCGTCGAACTCAACATCGGCCATGCGATCGTCGCGCACGCGATCTTCGCGGGCTGGGACAACGCGGTGCGCGAGATGAAGGCGATCATGGTCGCCGCGCGTCTCGGCGCGCGCGCGTAACGCAACCTGGCGACGGACGCACGCATGGCAATCTACGGAATCGGCACCGACATCGTTCAGGTCAGCCGCGTAGCAGCGGTGATGACTCGCACCAATGGCCGTTTCGCGGAGAAGGTGCTCGGTCCCGACGAACTACGCGTGTACCACGCGCGCCACGCCCGTTCGGCGGCGCGCGGTCTTGCGTTTCTCGCGACGCGCTTCTCGGCGAAAGAGGCGTTCTCGAAGGCGATCGGCCTCGGCATGCACTGGCCGATGAGCTGGCGCGCGCTGCAAACGCTGAACCGGCCGAGCGGCGAGCCGGTGGTGGTCGCGTCTGGCGAGCTGGCCGACTGGCTCGACGCGCGCGGCATCACGGCGCGCGTGACGATCAGCGACGAGCGCGACTACGCGGTATCGTTCGTGATCGCGGAGACGCAGCGGCCAGGCGATATGGAAGGTTCGTTGGCGGCGTCGGCGTCGCGGGCTTCGTCCGCCCGTTCCGCCACAGAATGAAAAGGTTGAGCGCGGCCGCTGGCGGTCGCGTTTGGGTTGTCTCACAGTTTTCCAGCGGAATTCGATGAAAACCACACCCGGACCGGTGATGCTCGACGTGGTCGGCAAAACGCTGAACCGCGATGACAAAAGGCGTCTCGCTCACCCGATGACCGGCGGCGTGATCCTGTTCGCGCGCCACTACGAGAGCCGCGCGCAACTGGTCGGGCTGACCGATGCCATCCGCGCGATTCGCCCGGATCTGCTGATCGCCGTCGATCACGAAGGCGGCCGCGTGCAGCGCTTTCGCACCGACGGCTTCACGGTGCTGCCGTCGATGGGTAAGCTCGGCGCGCTGTGGGACCAGGACGTGCTGCACGCGACCAAGGTGACGACCGCGGTCGGCTATATCCTCGCCGCGGAACTGCGCGCGTGCGGTATCGACATGAGCTTCACGCCGGTGCTCGACCTCGACTATGGACACTCGCAGGTGATCGGCGATCGCGCGTTCCATCGCGATGCGCGCGTGGTCGCGCTGCTCGCGAAGAGTTTGAACCACGGCCTCGCGCTCGCCGGCATGAGCAATTGCGGCAAGCATTTTCCGGGGCACGGATTCGCGCAGGCAGATTCGCACGTCGCGATGCCCGTCGACGAACGCCCGATCGAAGAAATCCTCGGCAACGACGTCGCGCCGTACGACTGGCTCGGTCTGTCGCTTGGCGCGGTGCTGCCCGCGCACGTCGTCTATCCGCGGGTCGATGCGAAGCCGGCCGGCTTCTCGCGCATCTGGTTGCAGGACATCCTGCGCGGCAAGCTTGGCTTCGAAGGCGCGATCTTCAGCGACGATCTGTCGATGGAAGCCGCGCGCCAGGGCGGCACGCTGACCGAAGGTGCGCAAGCGGCTCTGGAGGCCGGCTGTGACATGGTGCTGATCTGCAACCAGCCGGACGAAGCGGAGAAGGTGCTCGACGCGCTGCGCGTCACGCCGTCGAGGGAATCGCAGCGGCGGCTGAAGCGCATGCGGCCGCGCGGTAAAGCGCTCACGTGGAGCAAGCTGATGGCCGAGCCACGGTACGCCGAAGCGCAGAGGCTGCTGCGCAGTACGTTTGCATAAAAGGAAATGGCGCCTTGAAGCAATTCAAGGCGCCATTTTTTATCAGCTTCGAACGGTGCGAGCCGCCGTCAAGCTTTGCTTGACAACCGCAGCACGCGCGATCCGATCGCTCAGTTCAAGCGCATGCGCTGCAACTTGTTGTACAGCGTCTTCGGGCTGATTCCCAGCAACGACGCCGCGCGATGCCGCGTGCCGCCGACCGCGTCGAGCGTCGCGCGAATCAGCATTTCTTCGACGTCCGCGAGGGGCGTACCGACGGTCACCTGCACGCGACTGCCGTTCAGATCGCGGCCGTTCGCCGTGCTGGCTTCGTCGGCGCGCAATGACTCGATCACGTCGCCCGATGCCTGATAAGCGCGCCGCACGCGCTCCTGCAGTTCGCGCACGTTGCCCGGCCAGTCGTACGCGAGGCATTCGCGCAGGAAATTCGGCGCCGCCTGCTTCGCGACCTCGGCCGTACCGCGCGCGGTCGCTTCCACATTCAGTTCGTCGACGGCTGCCTGCGCAATCAGCAGCGGATCTTCACCACGCTCGCGCAGCGGCGGCAGCGTGACCGCGGCGGCTTCGAGGCGCAGCGCGAGGTCCTGATGCAGCGAGCCGTCCGCGACCGCCGCGCGCGGCGACTTGCGCGTCGACGCGATGAGCCGGAAGTCGGTCACGATGTGGCTGGTACCGCCCACGCGCATGAAGGTCTGCGAATCGAGCGCGCGCAACAGCGCTTCCTGCTGCGTGCGCGGCAGCTCGGTGATTTCGTTGATGAACAACGTGCCGCCGCTCGCCTGTTCGAAGAGACCCGGCTCGCGCTGCTCGGCGCCGCCGAACGCTCCGCGTTCGTGACCGAGCAGCATGCTGTCGAGCGAGCGATTGAGCCCGCCCGCGGTCGCGCCGCGGCAATCGAACGTGACGAACGGGCCTTTGCGGCGGCGGCTCATGTTGTGCAGCGTGCGCGCGGCGATCTGCTTGCCGGTGCCAGCCTCGCCGGAGATCAGCACTGCGGCTTCTGTCGGCGCGAGACGCTCGATCGTGTCGTACACGTGCTGAATGGCGCCGCTGCGACCGAGCATCGAGCCGAAGCGCCCAAGCTGACGCAGCGCCGCGCGCAGCGCCTGGACCTCCTCGGTCAGCTCATAAGGCCGCGGAATGCGCGCGAGCAGGCTGCGCAGGCGCGGAATGTTGACCGGCTTCAGCAGATAGTCCCAGATACCGTGCCGCAAGCCCTCGATCGCACTCTCGACGGTCGCATTGCCGGTCATCACGATCACCGGAAGCGCGCCGCCCGGCGGATGCGCGGGCAGATGCTGCAACAGATCGAGGCCGCTGCCGTCCGGCAGATTCAGGTCGACGAGCACGACGTCGGGGATGAAGCGCGTCAATGCGCCGCGGGCCTCGGCGAGCGTGGTCGCGGTGTCGACTGAAAAGCCGTCGGCGGCGAGGATTGCCGACAGACCGGACAGGCTATTAGGATCGTCTTCAACAATCAGGGCGTGTGGCATGGCGAGCGCAATTTTATGAATGGGTTGAATGCCCGGTGCGCCGCCAACGCTGATGGCGCGCACCGCGGACTCTGGGGGCTCGATGACAGGGCTAAACGAACGGTCCCTGGGCGATGAAAAAACGACAGCCGCCGGCACTGCGCCTTGAGTCACGCGGGCCGGCGCCTGTAGTTCCTTCACTGGTCCTGTCAGAAATCCCGGTTGCTATCGAAAAACCGGCGCACTTCGAGTTCCGCCTGTTCACGGGTTTTGCCATAGCGTTCCTGAATCAGACCAGCGAGCTTGTCGGCCCGGCCTTCGGCCTTGGTCAACTCGTCGTCCGTCAGTTCGCCCCATGCGGTCTTCGCCTTGCCGATCATCTGTCTCCATTTACCTTCAGCGATGTCGTTGTTCATGGTGCCTCTCCCAGGAGTGGAAAATGAGCGATACTCGCGTAACTCTCTCCACCTAGCAGAGATCGTGCCAAAGAGCGTGGACGAAATCGATCAAGGGCTTGCCGCGCGCCCAACGCGAAATCCGGATGTCGCGATGGTAATTTTGAGAAATTTGCCGGTAAAGTTTTCCTAAACCATACACGGCGCGACAGAAAAGAAAAAGCGCCCAAAAATTGAGCGCTTTTTGTGCAGGCCGGCAGGGCGCCGGGCGCTGGCGGGGTGACGCAGGCGGGCGCTTAGGCGCGGCTGCGGTACTCGTGCGTACGCGTGTCGATTTCGATCTTGTCGCCGATGTTGCAAAAGAGCGGCACTTGCAGTTCGAAGCCGGTGTTCAGCTTGGCGTTCTTCAGCACCTTGCCCGACGACGTATCGCCCTTGATGGCCGGTTCCGTGTAGATGATTTCGCGAACCAGCGTGGTCGGCAGTTCGACCGAGATCGCCTTCTCGTTGTAGAACACGACTTCGCAAGCCATGCCGTCTTCGAGGTAGTGCATCGCGTCGCCCATCATTTCGGCTTCGACTTCGTACTGGTTGTAGTCGGCGTCCATGAACACGTACATCGGGTCGGCGAAGTACGAGTACGTCACTTCCTTGCGCTCGAGCACGACGACGTCGAACTTGTCGTCCGCCTTGTACACGGTTTCCATGCCTGCGCCGGTCAGCAGGTTCTTGAACTTCATCTTGACGACGGCGGAGTTACGGCCCGATTTGTTGTATTCGGCCTTTTGCACGACCATTGCGTCTGCGCCGATCATCACGACGTTGCCGGTGCGGAGTTCCTGTGCGGTCTTCATAAAACTGTCCTGTACGAGATAAATAGCTTAACTGTTGCTCAACGGCATACGGCGCAAGCGGCTTCGGCGTTTCGCCCACCGCCTGCCGCGCGCCGCGTGAAGCGGCCGCGCAGCCCGGATGCGTGAAACGGGATCGGCTCGCGGCGAAAACCCGGGGGCGTGATGCCTCGGCGTTCCACCTGTCCGCTACCTGATTTTTACCCTGTTCGGGCGTGTACACGAGTGGCGCCGATCTGCAACACGCCCAAACATACGTCCCTTTTTTGACATTCGCGTTCCCGACCGGAAGATTGGGACGCGTGCTGTGTCTTTCGAGGGGACCGGTCAGACGGGCTGACCATGGGGTAGTTGGTCTAATCGGGCCGCGCTTGCGTCGTCGGCCGTTGGATAACCGCTTATTTTAACTGAGTTTTTGCGAACGAGGTCAGATTTCCGGCGAGATCGCCGACTTGCGCGAGTTCGACCGCCCAGCCAGCGGCGCGCCGTTTCAGGGCCGGATAGTGGCGCTGGAATTCCGCCCAGTCCGGCTGACCAGCGCCGTTCCACGCGTGCCAGAAGCGCTCGAGCGCGGCGCGCGCGTCAGCTGGGAGCGTGCGGGTGTAGTGCGCAAGTGCGGCGTCGAGCTTTGGCAGATGGGCGTCGTCGGCCTGCGGGTAGATGTGCCAGACGAACGGCTTGGCGGCCCACTGCGCGCGCACGAACGAGTCCTCGCCGCGTACGAAATTGACGTCGCTCGCCCAGAGCAGTGCGTCGTAGCCAGGCTGATCGGTGAACGCGAGCGCGTGCGCGCTGAGGTTGCCGAGCGTCGCATGGGTGCCCGCTGCAAACGACGGTAGGCCGAAAAAGCGCGCCAGCGCGCCGGAAATGCGTCCTTCGGGCACCAGCAGCACGATCGGGCTTGCGTTGTCGCGCCATTGTTCGAGCAGGCTGTCGACGGCCGGGTTTTCGTAGGCGAACAGCGACACGACCGTCGCGTCGGCGGGCGGCGGCGCGTGGCCCGTGACGTTGCGCCACCAGTCGGTGCGCGCGGCGGGCGATGCTTCGAACGCGGCGCGCGCCGCGTCGAGATCGCGCTCCTTCAGGACGCCACCGGTGCCGGGGCCGAGTCCGGGGAAAAAGAAGGTCTTGCTGAGTGCATAGCGCGGATGCGGCGACGGCCGCAGATGAAAATCGGCGATCCAGTCCTCGGCGCTCAGATATTCGAGGTTGAACCAGAGCGGCACGCTCGTTCGCTCTGCCATCGCCGCGATATAGACGGGCGGCAGTTCGCAGGCGAACGCCTCGATCACGACGTCGGCGACTTCGAGCGTATCGCCAGCGTGGGACGGCTCGTGCCAATGCTCGACGACGATGCCGTCGAGCGTCTGCCGCGCACGCTCCAGCTCGAGTGACGGGCACAGCCTCCTGAACGCATGCAGATCGTCGACGAACACGCGCACCTGCCAGCCGTGCTCGCGCGCGAGTTGGCGCGCGAGGCGCCAGCACACGCCGATGTCGCCGAAGTTGTCGATCACCGCGCAGAAGATATCGCAGGCGATCGGGTTGGCAGGGGCGGCGGGTGATCCGGAATCGGGCGCGACGGAGGACATGGCGGCTCGGCTGGCTCGGTGACTCCGGCGAACGGAGCGGGTTCGAACGAACGCGGAATGTTCTAAACTGGCGATTCTAAAGCCTCGCTCGCGATCGCGCGCGCCCTTTGTCCGCCATGCGGGCCGCATCGGCGACACGCGACATGACCCCCGGCGCACGATGCCGGGCACCCGGCGGCGCAATCGGTGCAATCGGTGCAAGCGGCGAGGCAGCGCGAGACAGTCCCACCTCAATCGATCCCGCATGACCGAACCCGAAGCCAGCGACGCCCCCGACACCTTCGAGCCGAAAACAGTGCTCGCCCAACTGCCGCATCTGCCCGGCGTCTACCGCTATTACGACACGAGTGGCGCGGTGCTCTACGTCGGCAAGGCGCGCGATCTGAAGAAGCGCGTATCGAGCTACTTCACGAAGACGCAACTGTCGCCGCGTATCGCGATGATGGTCACGCGCATCGCGCGCATCGAGACCACGGTCACGCGTTCCGAGGCCGAGGCGCTGCTGCTCGAAAACAATCTGATCAAGGCGCTCACGCCGCGTTACAACATCCTGTTTCGCGACGACAAGTCGTATCCCTATCTGAAGCTGACCGGCCACAAGTTTCCGCGCATGGCCTATTACCGCGGCTCGGTCGATCGCAAGAACCAGTACTTCGGCCCGTTCCCGAGCGCGTGGGCGGTGCGCGAGAGCATCCAGATCCTGCAGCGCGTGTTCCAGCTGCGCACCTGCGAAGACTCGGTGTTCAACAACCGCACGCGGCCGTGTCTGCTGCATCAGATCGGCCGTTGCACGGCGCCGTGCGTCGCGAACATCAGCGAGGAGGATTACGCGCGCGACGTCGCCAACGCGTCGCGCTTTCTGCTCGGCCGTCAGGGCGAGGTGATGAAGGAGCTCGAGCAGAAGATGCATGCGTTCGCGAGCCAGCTGAAGTTCGAGCAGGCCGCGGCGGTGCGCAACCAGATGAGTTCGCTGTCGACGGTGCTGCATCAGCAGGCAATCGAAGTCGGCAGCGACAGCGACGTCGACATTCTCGCGGTAGTCGCGCTGGGCGGCCGCGTGTGCGTGAATCTCGCGATGGTGCGCGGCGGACGACATCTCGGCGACAAGGCGTACTTTCCCACGCACGTGGAGAGCGCGTTGACGGCGGAGGAAGGCGGGCTCGAAGAAGACGGCGATCAGCACGATGCATCGGCGGATGCGCGAGCGGTCGCGCCATCGGCCGTGGCGGCGAGCGCCTCGGCCGATGCGCTCGCGATCGCTCAGGACATGCCGTCGGAAGACGAGGACGCCGATGGTAGTGAAGAAGACGCGATCGACGAGGCTGCCGAAGCGACCCCGGACGCCGTCAGCGACGAAGGCGCGGACGAAGGCACCGACGGGAACGCAGAGTCCGGCCCCGCGGCGAAGCGCCGCAAAAGCCGCGCGCCAGGTGGCATCGAATCCGAAGTACTCGAAGCGTTCATCGCGCAGCATTACCTCGGCAATCGCGTGCCGCCGGTGCTGGTGGTCAGCCACGCGCCGGCGCGCGAACTCGTCGACGTGCTGATCGAGCAGGCGGGCCACAAGGTGACCGTACTGCGTCAACCGCAAGGACAGCGGCGCGCTTGGCTCGCGATGGCCGAGCAGAACGCGCGGCTCGCGCTCGCGCGCCTGCTCTCCGAGCAGGGCTCGCAGCAGGCGCGCACGCGCGCGTTGACCGACACGCTCGGCATGGAGTGCGACGACCTCGCGCATCTGCGCATCGAATGCTTCGACATCAGTCACACGATGGGCGAGGCGACGCAGGCGTCCTGCGTCGTCTTTCACCACCACAAGATGCAGTCGTCCGAGTATCGCCGCTACAACATCGCCGGCATCACGCCCGGTGACGATTACGCGGCGATGCGCCAGGTGCTCACGCGCCGCTACGAAAAGATGGTCGCGCAGGCCGCCGCGAATGCGAGCGACGAAGCCGCCGAATCGCAAAGTGACGCGGCCGCCGATCCCGCGCTCGCCGCCGATGCCGCCGAGCCGGCCGCGGCCGGCGGCGTGCTGCCGACCATCGTGCTGATCGACGGCGGCAAGGGGCAGGTGGAGATCGCGCGGCAGGTTTTCACGGAGTTGGGGCTCGATACTGGCATGCTCGTCGGCGTCGCGAAGGGCGAGGGGCGCAAGGTCGGTCTCGAGACGCTGATTTTCGCGGACGGCCGCACGCCGCTCGAACTCGGCAAGGAAAGCGCCGCGCTGATGCTGGTCGCGCAGATCCGCGACGAAGCGCATCGTTTCGCGATCACCGGCATGCGCGCCAAACGCGGCAAGACGCGCCAGACCTCGCGGCTCGAAGAACTCGAAGGCGTAGGGGCGAAGCGGCGTCAGCGCCTGCTGGCGCGCTTTGGCGGCTTGCGCGGCGTGGTGGCCGCGAGCGTAGAGGATCTCGCGAGCGTCGAAGGCATTTCGCAGGCGCTCGCCGAGCAGATCTACCGGCAACTGCATTGAATTGGCGGGCCGCGCCGCGGCGTGATCGGAACGACGGTTCGTCGGACCCGCGGCGTCGCGCTGCGGATGCGCTGGCTGCGAACCACGCGCCGGGGGCGGCTCGCTTGCCACCCCCGCGCGGCCATGCCTGGGCGCGCTTGCTTGTGGCAGGCCCTGTGACACGGCACAATTGCAACTCACTCGTCAGACGCTGCGCCTGCCCCATGCCGTTTAATTTCCCGATATTCCTGACCTGGCTGCGGATCGTGCTGATTCCGCTCGTCGTCGGTGTGTTCTATTTGCCCGACATGATGATGAGCCCTGCGCACCGCAATCTCGCGGCCGCGACGATCTTCATCCTGGCGGCGCTCACCGACTGGTTCGACGGCTTTCTGGCCCGCAAATGGAATCAGACCTCGGCATTCGGCGCGTTTCTCGATCCGGTCGCCGACAAGCTGATGGTGACCGCGGCGCTGCTCGTGCTCGTGCAACTCACGCGGATCGATTCCGCGATCGCGCTCGTGATCGTCGGACGTGAAATCGCGATCTCGGCCCTGCGCGAATGGATGGCGCAGATCGGTGCGTCGAAGAGCGTCGCGGTGAACTCGCTCGGCAAGTTCAAGACCGCTTGCCAGATGGTCGCGATTCCGATGCTGCTGTTCTATGGCCCGCTGCCGCTCGGTGGCGGCGTGACGGTCGACACGCGCGTGTGGGGCCTGTGGCTGATCTATCTGGCTGCGTTCCTGACGATCTGGTCGATGCTGTACTACATGAAGCTCGCGTGGCCGCAGATTCGCGAGCGCGGCGGCATTGCGTGACGGTGTGAATAGAAGAGCACGAGGGGCGCAAAAGTGTGTTCGAACCCCGCACTACTACGAGAGAAATATTTTCTTTAAAGCAGACGGGCAAAGGGGTTGACACGTTTCAGTCGATTCTCCATAATCTCGTTTCTCCGATGCACGCAATGCGAAACACCGGAGACGCAGTAAAGCAGTAGCGGTAAATGCAGCACAACGCGGGAATAGCTCAGTTGGTAGAGCGCAACCTTGCCAAGGTTGAGGTCGCGAGTTCGAGCCTCGTTTCCCGCTCCAGTATTCGAAGCATCGCGTTGTTTGGCGAAGTAAAAAAGGCAGCGCGGTGAAGCAGTTCAATGCGGGAGTAGCTCAGTTGGTAGAGCGCAACCTTGCCAAGGTTGAGGTCGCGAGTTCGAGCCTCGTCTCCCGCTCCATACATCAGGGGAAGCAGCGCTTCCCTTTTTGTTTGGAAGGCCGCTCGTTCTGAACTTCCAGAGCTTCGGTTCTTCTGGTTATCACCAGATAAATCTGCGAACCCGTGTCCAGGTTCCAGTCCGCTTGCGGCGCGATAGCAAAGCGGTTATGCAGCGGCCTGCAAAGCCGTTTAGGCCGGTTCGACTCCGGCTCGCGCCTCCAGTCTTTGATGTAAAGCGAAAGCCCCGACTTGTCGGGGCTTTTCGTTTTTCTGTTCCTCTCTTCGCCAGCCTTGTCGATCGTCGTCATCAAGGTGAGCGGAGCGGTCGATCCGACTGCGTGCCGCAGACGTTCCTCCGAATCGATCAGAAATTGAGCGCGGATTTAATCGACTGCACGGCAGCGGTGTTCAGGAAGCAGTAGTTCTCTTGCAGCGTACCGCCGGACATATACATCGACGAGCGAGAGAGGGCCATCGGGCTGGAACCAGACGCACGAGCAGGTGACGGTGCTGCGGGCGACGCCACGCACATCTATTTCGAATCGAAGATCTCGGGTTCGACGCAGGCGCCACGCGAAGTGATCGCCGGAGCGGACTGGAGCCGCGAGCGCAGCGTGAACGGCACCGATACAGTCGTGAACCGGCCGTTCGCGTTTCCGTTGTCGCGGGGTAAGAGCTGGACGGTCGAATACGCCGGGCAGCATCCGAACCGGGTATTCGCTTCGCAGAAGTGGAACTCGCAGTATCGGGTGGTCGGGACGGAAACCGTCCCAGGCGATCAAGATCGAAGCTGAAGGCGACTGGCTCGCGCAACTCGAGCCGCGGCAGACGGTCATGCAAGCCACCCAGGTCGAGCAGGGCGACACTGCGATGATCACGCATGCGCAGAAACTCGGTCCTGTTCAGGCGACGGGGCGCACGTGTAAAGCGTTTTGGTATGTGCCGGAAGTCGGCCGTTGGGTGAAATCGGTGGAAGAGTATTACGGCAGCAATGGCGTGAGAAACGAGCGCTATACGACCGAACTCGAGTCGTTTAAAAAGAGCGGGCAATAATCGGGTTCAGGCGTTTGATGCGTTCCCGCATTCATTGGGGCAGCGCATTCCGCTCAACGGCGTGTCCGGCACGCGCACGGGAAGGGCAACGCACGCCGGCGCGCCTCATCCAGGGCGGGCGATAGAATCGCACCATCGTCATCGCCCGTTTTCATTGAAGCCGCATGTATTTCCAACTCACCGGCACTCAGGTCCGCCTGCTCGGCTCGATGCATCTGTTTCCCGCGACGAGCCGTCGAACGCCGCCATGGGTCGCCGAAGCCTATGACTGGGCCGACGCGCTCGTATTCGAGTCCGACCCAGCAACGATCCTGCCGTTTCTCAAAGCCGACGCACACCCCGACGCCGCGCAACTGCGGCCCCGGATGCGCGACGAAGCCTGGACGCAACTGCAGGCGCTGTGGCCGACCGATGGCCTGCTCGCGCCGCTTGAAACACTGCGTCCGTGGGCCGCGCTGATCGTCGCGCCGACGCTGCTGCAGCAGGTCGTCGAGGGTGTCGAGCCGCGCATGTTGCGCTCGGCGCTCGCGCAGGCGAAGCCGTATCGCTATCTCGAGTCCGCGCGGGACGTCGCAGTCGCGCTCGAATCGATTCCGCTCGAAGCCATTGCCGCGGCGCTCGACATGTTGATGGCCGACCGCGGCGAACCGCAGCGCACGCTCGAACGGATGCACGCGGCGTGGCTGGAGGGCGATCTGCACGCGATACAGCAAATCGCCGTCGAAGCGCCGATGTTCAATCTGGCCGGCATCCGTCAGGCGATTCTCGACGTGCGCAATCGCGCGTGGGCCGCGCGGCTGAGCGAGTTGCTGGACGTTCGCGCGCGCACGCTGGTGGTCGTCGGCGCGCTGCATCTATGCGGCCCCGGCAATCTCCCCGACTGTCTCGCGCGACCCGTGCAAGCGGTGTTCTGAACGCGTGCGCGGCTTTCGCGACTGAATACAGCCGTGTCGACCGCCCGGATGCCAGGCCTGCGCATGCTCGATGACGAGCCGCGCGGCATAATTGCGGATCGTTGCCCGCGCTGTCGCGCATTGACCCTGAAAGCTACCGATGACTGAACCGCAACACACCGCCGCCGCGCGGCTCGCCCAGCTCGAATGGCGCTGGAAGCCGTTCGGGAACCTCACGAGCGTCGAAGTCTATGAGATGCTGGCCGCCCGCAGCGCGGTGTTCGTCGTCGAACAGAACTGCGTGTATGGCGATATCGATGGGCTCGACGTCGAAGCCTGGCATCTGCTTGCGTATGGCACCGGCGACGGTGCGGCGCTGCCGCCGTTGGCCGGCTATCTGCGCGTGTTGTTGCCCGATGCGGCGGATGCCGATGTGCGCATCGGCCGGGTGTTGACGACCGCGCCGTTTCGCGGCATCGGTCTCGGCAATGCGATGCTCGAACGCTCGCTCGCGCAAATCCGTGCGCTGTGGCCCGATACGCCGATCCGTCTGCACGCGCAGGCGCATCTGCAAGGCTTTTACGGTGCGTTCGGCTTCGAGCCGGTCTCGGAGGTTCACGACGAAGACGGCATCCCGCATGTGTGGATGCGCGCGCTGTGAACGCGAACGGGTCAGCGGGGCACGTTCGTGGTCGTCGACGCCGCATGCGTGAGCCCGCGCGCCGCTTTTGCATGCCGCTCGGCGCGCAGGCGTCCGCGAGACGACAGCCGCATCCAGTGACGCAGCGCGATCAGCGCGCCGACCACGCTCATCATCGAACCCGGAATCCATAGCAGGAGCCCGCCGATCTGCTGATCGCGCATCGGGCTCAGCCACGTGAACGCGCGGCCGCAGATCGAGTAGATCGGATACAACTCGTGCGTCGTAAAAAAGATGAATGCGCCGAGAACGATCTGCGGCGGAATCGCCGCGATCACGACGAGCACGCGCTTGCCCGGAGACAGACGCGCGGGCGGCGCCGGACGCGGATCGAGTACGAGCCACCAGAACAGCAGGCCGTCGATCGCCATGCTCCAGTTCATTACGCGATAGAGCCGCCAGTCGAGCATCGCGACGAAATGGATCGGCGACAGCAGCCAGAAATAGATCAGCCCGACGAATAGCGTGAGCGCGACGACCGGGTGCATGACGACGTCGAGCGCCGTGCGCACGAGCGGTGTTTGCAGCGCGGGCCGCACGAAGCGCTGTCGCCAGCGCAACGGAATTCCCGCGCGCAACGCCGCGCCCGGATACGACAGCGCAATGAAGAACGGCCCGAGATGATGCAGCACCAGATGCTGCAAGCGATGCATGAAGAATTCATGCTCGAAGAAATAATCGAGCCGCGTATGCAGCACGACATACAGCGCGACCAGCCCGAACCAGAATGACAGACGCCGCGCGAACGACAGCCGCGCCTTGCGCGCGCCGCGCACGAACAGGATCGCGGGGATCAGCAACGCGATCACGACGGTCGGCGAAAACTCCCAGGGATCGAGCCAGTAGAGCAGGTTCATGGCGATGGCGCGTGCGGTGGCGGCGGCCCGTCGTGCCGCTTACTTGGTCTGGCCCGGCGACTTGACCGCGAACGGCGCGCTCACTGTTTCGCCGTCGGAGAACTTCAGCGTCAGACGCACGGTGTCGCCCGGCGCGACCTTGTGCTTCGCGTCCTCGAGCATCACGTGATAGCCGCCCGGCGCGATCGCGACCTGGCCATGCGCGGGTACCGTCAGCTTGTCGACCATCACCATCTTCTGCGTCGAACCGTTCGATACGGTTTGATGCAGCATCGCATCGCCGTAGTCGTCGCTCGATACATCGACGAGGTCGATCGGCTTGTCGCTCGCGTTGACGAGCGTCGCATAGCCGGCCGCGGGCAGGTTGTTCGGCAGCCAGCGCACCCACGCGTCCTTGATGCTGATCGCGTGAGCATCGGCCGCTTGCGCGGCCGACGCGGCGCCGAGTGACAGCGCGAGCGCGCAGGCGAGGGAAGCGATTGGTTTGAGCTTGATCGTCATGATGGAATGGACTGGGATCAAAGAAGAATCAGGATTGGTCATCGATGATGCGGCGCAGGTCCTGCGCGATCGCATCGGGCGTGTCGTGATCGGTGGCGAGCAGGCGCGCGCGGCCCCGGCTGTCGAACACATAGACGGCGGAGCTGTGCGTGACCTCGTAGTTGCCGGTCGAGTCGCGCTTTTCCATCTGATAAGCGACACGATAGCGCTTGGCCAGCGACTCGATCTGCCAGTCGGTGCCGGTCAGCCCTTCGGCGTGCTGTGCGTCGAACGCGCCGACATAGTCGTGCAAGGCCCGCGGCGTGTCGCGCGCGGGATCGACGGTGATGAACAGAATGCGCACTTTCTGCGCATCGGGACCGAGCTTGCCGAGCACCTGCATCAGACGGCCCATCGTTTCGGGACAGACGTCCGGGCAATGCGTGTAGCCGAAGTAAACCAGCGACGTGCGGCCCCTGAACGACGCGGCGTTGACGGGACGGCCGGTGTCGTCGGTCAAGGTGAAGTCCAGATCCGGCAGGTGGCCGGTCACGTTGGTCAACTGCCACGGCTCGGCGCGCTGTGTGCAACCGGTCAGCGCGGCGAGCGCGACCAGCATGCCCAGCGCAGTTGCCGCCGCAAGCCGGCGTGCCAACCCGTGCATCAAGCGGTGCGTGAGTCGCTTGGGTCGTGAGCGGGACAGGTTCGGCCGCTGGCGCTGGGGTGGCAGGATCGGGAACAAAGCAGGGTTCAATGACTCGATTGAAGAGCAGGCAACACGAATCGATGGAGCAGGGGGCCGCACCGCCGCCCGATCATGCCGCGCAAGATTCGCGCGCGACACGCGATTGATTGAGAGCGTGCAACGATGTCCATCACACCGACGGTCCGCGTGGCAGCGACTGTAGCGCAAAATTGGCGCCAGCGTCGCGCGGCGCACCGGGCGCGCGATTTGCGAGTCAATTTGACGCAGCTTGCTGAAAGCCGGTTGAAGCCCAATTGTTGCGCTTTTGAACGCAATCGACAGAAGCGGATGGATAGATCGCCCATCGGGCTTGAGTCCCAGCTTACTTTCTCGAAAAATTGACGGATGCGCGGTAAGATGCGCACACTTTTCCGGCCATAGATGGCTGAAAGGCGAACCCAGGCGATGCAAGCACTTCCGGCTGTTCTGTCTCCGAGCGAGACGGCATTTTTCTTCGACTTCGATGGCACGCTCGTCGAACTCGCCCCCACACCGGACGGCGTGCTGGTGCAGCCGCGCGTGATCGACCTGCTGCGTGAACTGCGCAGTCTGACGAATGGCGCGGTCGCGGTGGTGTCGGGGCGCGGCATCGACAGCATCGACAGTTTTCTCGGCATGCCCGATCTGCCGGTCGCGGGTCTGCACGGCGCCGAGCGGCGCGATGCGAATGGCGACACGCAGCGCATCGGCTTTCACGACGAGCGCCTGTTGCGCATGGAGCAGGTGCTCGCGCAGGTCGTCAACGAACATCCGGGCCTGCTGCTCGAGATCAAGGGCGCGGCGCTCGCGCTGCACTACCGCAACGCGCCGGACCGCGAGCCGGTCGCGCGCGAGGCGACCGAGCGGCTCGTCGCCGATTACCCCGCTTCTTACGTGCTGCAGCCCGGCAAGATGGTCTACGAGATCAAGCCGAAGGACGTCGACAAGGGCCGCGCGACGCGCGCGTTCCTCGACGAGCTGCCGTTCACCGGCCGCACGCCGATATTCGCCGGCGACGATCTGACCGACGAGAAGGGCTTCGCGGTCGTCAACGAGCGCGGCGGTCTGTCGATCAAGGTCGGCGCGGGCGAAACGATGGCGCACACGCGCGTCGAATCGGTGTCGTCACTGCTCGACTGGCTCGAAACCATCGTCGCGGCGGCGCGCGGCGCATGACGCCGGCGGCCCCGTTCAACGAAAACAACATACTGCATCGGGAATCGCGCTTCATGAGCCGACTGATCATTGTTTCGAACCGGGTGGCGCCTATTTCGGAGGGCGGTCCGGCGGCGGGCGGTCTGGCGGTCGGCGTGTACGACGCGCTGAAGGAGACCGGCGGCATGTGGTTCGGCTGGAGCGGCGACGTGCTGACCTCCGGCCAGCCGCAGATCAAGCTCGAGGAGCGGGGTCCGGTGACCTTCGCGACCGTCCCGCTCATGCGCCGCGATTACGACCAGTACTACCGTGGTTTCTCGAACGCGACGCTGTGGCCCGCGTTCCACTATCGATCCGACCTGCTGCATTACGACCGGCACGACTTCGAAGGCTACTGCCGCGTCAACGCGTGGCTCGCGCAGCAACTCGTGCCGCTCCTGCGCGAAGACGACGTGATCTGGGTGCACGACTATCACCTGATTCCGTTCGCTCAGGCGCTGCGCTCGGCAGGCGTGAAGAACCGCATCGGTTTTTTTCTGCACATTCCGTTTCCGGCCGCGCAGGTGCTGCTGACGGTGCCGCCGCATCGCGAGCTCGTCGAGGCGCTGTGTTCGTTCGACCTGCTCGGTTTCCAGACCGGTCCCGATCTGCGCGCGTTCTGCGACTACGTGATCAACGAGGAGGGCGGCTCGATCGACGCGTCGGCGAAAGGACCGCTGAGTGTGCATGCGTTCGGCCGCACGTTGCGCGCCTCTGCGTATCCGATCGGCGTCTATCCGGACGAGATCGCCGAGCTCGCGAAGGCGGGCGAACGCGGCAAGCCGGTGCGCACGATGAAGGCGACCCTGCATTCGCGCAAGCTGATCATGAGCGTCGACCGGCTCGATTATTCGAAGGGGCTGGTCGAGCGGTTCCGCGCGTTCGAGCGCCTGCTCGAGCATACGGCCGCGCAGCGCAACAAGGTGTCGTTCCTGCAGATCGCCCCGCCGACGCGCGCCGACCTGCACGCGTATCAAGACATCCGGCTACAGCTCGAAGCCGAGTCGGGACGGATCAACGGACGTTTCGCCGAGCTGGACTGGACGCCGATCCTATACATCCACAAGCAGTACGAGCGCTCGGTGCTGGCGGCGCTGTTCCGTACCGCGCACGTCGGCTATGTGACGCCGTTGCGCGACGGCATGAACCTCGTTGCGAAGGAATACGTGTCGGCGCAGGATCCGGAGAATCCCGGCGTGCTGGTGCTGTCGCGCTTCGCGGGCGCGGCGCAGGAGCTCGACGGCGCGCTGATCGTCAATCCGGTCGATATCGACGGCATGGCCGAAGCGCTCGCGCGGGCGCTCGACATGCCGCTCGCCGAGCGCCAGAGGCGCTATCGGGACATGATGGCGCAGCTGCGCGAGAACAACGTGTCGGTGTGGCGCGATAACTTCATGCGCGATCTGCAGAGCGTCGAGGGCGCGAAGCGCGCCAGAAGCGGGAAAGCGCGCGCGGCCACGGGTGCTGCGGGCGCCGCGCGGAAGAGGGCGGCGCGCGAGAGCGTGACCGGTTAAGCCAAGCCGGGCCGCGAGACAGACAGCAAAAAGCCGCTCCAGGGAGCGGCTTTTTTTCAAGCGATGCGCAGCGCGTGGACCAGGCGTGCGTCAGGCTACGTGCTGTTCGTCGACCTTCTTGCCGCCGATATGCAGCGTCTGGCCCTTGCCATACTGCTTCGAGAGCAGGTCGCGATAGAGGCCCGGACGCTGGCGCAGTTCTTCCGGCGTGCCGTCGTCGATGACCTTGCCGGCGCTCATCACGATGATCCGGTCGAAGTTGTTCAGCGTCGACAGACGGTGCGCGATCGCGATCACGGTGCGGCCGACCATCAGGCGGTCGAGCGCCTTCTGGATCGCTTCCTCGGACGCGCTGTCGAGCGCGGACGTGGCTTCGTCGAGCAGCAGGATCGGCGCGTTTTTCAGAATCGCGCGCGCGATTGCGATGCGCTGGCGCTGACCGCCCGACAGCTTCACGCCGCGGTCGCCCACGATCGTGTCGTAGCCTTCCGGCATCGCTTCGATAAACTCAGAGCAACGCGCCTCGCGCGCGGCGGCGAGCACTTCCTCGCGGCTCGCGTCCGGGCGGCCGTACGCGATGTTCTCGTACACGGTGCGATGGAACAGCGAGATGTCCTGGGGCACCAGCGCGATCGCGTGGCGCAGGCTGTCCTGGGTAATCGACGCGATGTCCTGACCGTCGATCTTGATCGCGCCACCCTGGGTCTCGTAGAAGCGCTGCAACAGCGCGAGCACGGTCGATTTGCCGGCGCCCGACTTGCCGATCAGCCCGACGCGCTGACCCGGTTCGATATCGAGGTCGAAGTGATCGAGAATCGGCCGGCGGCGCGGATAGGCGAACGTGACGCCGTCGAACGTGACGCGGCCGCCCTGCGGCACGAGTTCGGTCGCGTCGTCGCGATCGGGCATGCCGTGCGGTTCGAGCAGCGTGCGCACGGCCTCTGCGAGTCGCGCGACGTGCTGCGTGACGTCGACGAGCGCGACGGCGAGATCGCGCGTGCCGTGCAGGATCGTGAAGCCGAGCGAGCTGACGAGCACGATGTCGCCCGAGGTCGCGCGGCCCTGGTCCCACAGCCATAGCGCCCAGCCGAGCAGGCCGGCCGACAGCAGCGCGGTGACCACGGCGTGCAGCAGACGCAGCTTTTCCAGGTACAGCAGGCTTTGCTGGCGCGCGTCCATTTCCGACTTGACCGTCGAAGCAAAGCGGTGCTGTTCGCGGAACGTCATGCCGAACGCGCGCACGAGCCCCATATTGCTGATCACGTCGACAAGCTCGCCGTCGACCGATGCCGCCTTGGTCGCGAAATTATGGTGACGCGCGGAACCGCGGCCCGCGAGCTTGTACAGCACGACCGACAGGATCGCCGAGCACAGCATCAGGCCGGCGGCCATCAGCGGGTTCACCGCGATGATCATCACGATCGCGCCGAGCACCGCGATGCACGGCGGCAGCACGTTCCACGCGGTGGTGTTTTCGGCGGTGTAGACGGCGTTCGAGGTCGCGGTGATCCGGCTTGCCAGCATGCCGGGCTGCTTTTCGGCGTAGTAGGTCGGCGAGTGGCCGCTCAGGTACTGAAACAGGTCGCGCCGCAAATCGCCCGTCACGGCGACGAACGTGTGCGCGGCGAACCAGCCGCCGATCCGCCACAACAGGTTGTCGGCAGCGATCAGGCCGACGAGGATCGCGAACGCGCCCCACAGCGGTCCCGGATGATGCCTGCCGCCGCCGAGCACGTCGATCAGATGTTTGATCGCGTACTGCGAAGCGAGTGCACAGCCCACGGCCGCAAACACGCTGCACAACACGATCGCATGCGCGAGCGGATGGCGGCGGATAAAGCGGAAGAGAAACGCAAGTGGCCGGTGCGCATAGCTCGCGAGCTTGGCGTTCTGGGCGTTACGCTGGGCGATGGTCAAGTGTTCCAATTGAGCTGAGATCGATGTGTTGCGGGTTGTGCATGCAATGCGCGGACCACACGGACAAGCATGGCTCTCCGTGAAGCCGATGCTTCGCATTGTAAACATGCAAAGGCGATTGCGCCCTGTGTATCCGGGCTTTGACGCGATTGATTTCGCGATGGACCTCCGCGATCTGCATCGTCCCGACACACCAGCCGACGGGCCATTCAGGCAGATTGCGGAAAATTTCGAGATATGATTACAGATTGCATTCGACCGCGCTGCGGCAATTTTGCAATTCCTGCCGGCAACGTTGATGGGCGAGAGCTCGCAGACACGGTACCGCCGCGCCTCCCGAAACCTCTTGCATACTGTAGAACTGTCTTTGAAAACAAGGGTTTGCAAAGTGTTTCGCGTTTGTAACAACGTAAAGACTTTGAAATGCTGCGGTGCTGCAACAATCCAGGCATTGATAATGCGTGCTCGTTAGCCCGGTAATTTTTCTGACAGTTTGTCAACGTCGGTGCAACGGGCGCGTTTACTCGCACATGCCCAGTCGCTGATCCACTTGTCCGGGCTCGTTACCAAGCGATCCATCGCAGGATTTCTCAAAAGAATCAGGCCCGCGCCGGCATTTCCGGCCAGACTGCCCTGGCGAGCAAGCGAGTCGCTTTTTCCAAATGCAGGACTTTTGCCTGATTTTTTACTAGGAGTTCGTCAATATGCGAATCGCTCAAATCGCTCCGCTGCACGAGGCGGTTCCTCCCAAGCTGTACGGTGGTACGGAACGCGTGGTGTCCTATCTGACCGAGGCGCTGGTCGAGCAGGGCCACGACGTCACGCTGTTTGCAAGCGGTGATTCGCAAACCTCGGCGAAGCTCGAAGCTTTCTGGCCGCAGGCGCTGCGCCTCGACCCGACGATCCGCGACGTGATGGCGCCGCACATGCTGCTGCTCGAAGAAGTGCGCCGCCGCGCGGACGAATTCGACGTGCTGCATTTCCACATCGACTACTACCCGTTCTCGCTGTTCGCGCGTCAGCCTGTGCCGTTCGTCACGACGCTGCACGGCCGTCTCGATCTGCCTGAACTGCAGCCGATCTTCAACACGTTCAATGACGTGCCGGTCGTGTCGATCTCGGACAACCAGCGCATTCCGCTTCCGCAGGCGCACTGGCTGCAAACCGTCTATCACGGTTTGCCGGAAGACGTGCTCAAGCCGATTCCCAACGTCGAGCCCGGCTACCTCGCATTCCTGGGCCGCGTCTCGCCGGAGAAGGGGCTTGACAGGGCGATTCGCATCGCCGGGCAGGCAGGCATGAAGCTCAAGGTCGCCGCCAAGATCGACAAGGCCGACCGTGCCTACTACGAAGAAGTCATCAAGCCGCTGATGTCGTTGTCGCACGTCGAGTACATCGGCGAAATCGGCGAAGCTGAAAAGCGCGAGTTTCTCGGCAATGCGCACGCACTGGTGTTCCCGATCGACTGGCCGGAGCCCTTCGGTCTCGTGATGATCGAGGCGATGGCTTGCGGCACGCCGGTGATCGCGTTCAATCGCGGTTCGGTGCCGGAAGTGATCGAAAACGGCGTGTCGGGTTTCGTCGTCGAGGACGAAATCAGCGCGGTCGCCGCCGTCAAACGTCTGCACACGCTGCCCCGCGCTGGCGTGCGCAAGGCGTTCGAGGCGCGCTTCTCGTCGAAGGTGATGGCGCAGAACTACGTCGCCACCTATGAAGAGCTGCTGCGCCGCAAACATCGCACGGTGCTGCGCGAAGTCAACGCGGGCTGATTGGCGATTGTTTCGCGGTAGATAAAACGCTGTCGGCAGGAACCGGTTGCACGCTTCCCTGCTGCTCTGAACGCCCCGCCGGCATGTCGCCGGCGGGGCGTTGTTGCATGCGCGCTGCGTTTTTCGTCGGTGCACAACTGAAAATGCGGGTTTCCGCGCGGCGCGAACGAGCCAGTCTCGGTAATATCCCTATAATTGCCGTGCCGCAAATTGGGCTGCGGTGCCGCCGACGACAGGAGGATGCCTTGGCGAGAACGAAAGAGACGCGCGCGAACGCCGCGCCCGGCGCCGGAACGATTTTTACGTTGCGCGCCATCGGTCTCGTGCTCGCCGCCCGCTGGTTTTTCTCGATGTCCGAGATGAAGCTGACCACCGCGCTGACCGCGATGGCGTCTTCACCGTGGGCCTGTATCAACCTCGTTTTTCTGTTCCTGCTGATCTTCCTGCCGGGCGCGCGCGCCGTCGCGGAGCGTCCGTTCCATCCGTTGCCGCAATGGCTGCGTCAGGCGCTGCGCCTGTTCGCGTTCCTCGGGTTTTTGTTTGCGCTGTGGTCGGTCGGCGCGTTCGTCGCGAGCGCAGGCTGGCGTCGCGCGATGCAGGCGGTCGCGGCCAGCAACGGTTGGCTCGTCGCGGCGCCGGTGCTGTATGCGATCGTCTTGTGGATCTGCCGGCCGCTGCCGTTGTGGCGCACCAATGTGGCGGCGCGGCGCTTTGCGATCGGCCGCTATGCGGTGTCGCTCGATCCGCTGACCCGCACCGTCGTCGTGTGGGCTGAGCGGCGCAAGGTGGGGCAATACGATGCGCGCGAATTGTCGGTGCGCTGGGCGAGCGGTTCCAATGCGCGCGCGACGCCGGCGCCCGCGGTCGCGTTCGGCGCGGCGGGCAAGGCCGGCGCGTCAGCGGCGCCGATAGGGTCGGTCGCGGCGCCCTCGCTTGCGCGCAGCGCGTTCGGCGTACGTCCGAAGGTCGAGTTGCTGTGGGATTCGCCTGCCGCCGCGGGTCATAACCGGCAGACCGTTTTCCGCGCCGCGCTGACGACCGAAGGCGATCGCGTCGCCGCTCGCGCGCTCGACACGACGCTGCGCCAGGTCTGACGCTGCATGTTTTGTGCTATCGGTCACATCGCGTGGCCGATGCACGCATCCCGAAGCGAAGCTTCGTCGATAATGCAATCAAGGCGCCCGGCCTGCAGGCGGGCGAGTGGGACACTCATCGATCATATTGCGTCTTTCGCAGGAGTCGCCATGCTGGTTCGCTGGTTGCTTGCCGCCCTTCATCTGCTCGCTTATGGTTTTGCGCTCGCGTCGATTCTCAGACGCACGTGGTCGCTGCGTCGCGCGTCGGTGCCCGCCGCGTTGCGTTCGGTGTTCCGCGCCGATTCACGCTGGGGCATCGCCGCGCTGGTGCTGATCGTGACCGGCCTGATGCGCATGTTCGGTAGCTATGAGAAGGGCGCCGACTACTACCTGCACCAGCCGCTCTTTCACGTGAAGATGACGTTGCTGGTGCTGATCCTGATCCTCGAAGTGCCCACGATGCTCGGCCTGATGCGCTGGCGCGCGTCGATCCGCAGCGGCGCGGCGCCGAATCTGAAGAAGGCGCGATCCTACGCGCATTTCAGCGTGATCCAGACCGTGCTGCTGGTTCTGATGGTGTTTGCCGCGACCGGAATGGCGCGCGGCATCGGGTTGCCCGCCGGCGCGGTGTAGCGCGGCGGGCCTTCTATTGCCAGGGCTGGTGGCGCCAGGCGTGACATCGTTTGCCGCGAAGCCTGGTGCATGCCTGCGTCGCGCTAGCCGACCAACAAGCCAGAATCGTCGACCCGGTCGGCTTTGACCTTTGCCGACTCGCGCACGAGCTCCGGCTCGCCGAGACCCTTGATCAGCTCCAGCGCCTGACGCTCGAACAAGCGACGGTACAAGCCGTTGTCGCGTTTGATCAGCGCGTCGTGGCTGCCTTCCTCGATCACCTTGCCCTTGTCGAGCACGAGGAGCCGGTCGAGCGCGCGCACCGTCGACAGCCGATGCGCGACCACCAGCGTCGTACGCCCCTGCATCAGCCGCTCCATCGCGCGCTGGATCAGCACTTCGCTTTCGCTGTCGAGGCTCGACGTGGCTTCGTCGAGAATCAGGATCGGCGCGTCGGCGAGAAAAGCCCGCGCGATCGCGACGCGTTGACGCTCGCCGCCCGATAGCTTGATGCCGCGTTCGCCGACCAGCGTGTCGTAGCCGTTCGGCAGCGCGGCGATGAAGTCGTGCGCGCTCGCGAGCCGCGCGGCCCGCTCGATGTCGGCGCGGCTCGCGCCGGGCCGTCCATACGCGATGTTCTCGGCAAGCGAGCGGTGAAACAGTAGCGGCTCCTGCTGGACGATCGCGATCTGGCTGCGCAGCGACGCTTGCTGGACCTGCGCGATGTCCTGGCCGTCGATCGTGATCCGCCCGCCCGAAATGTCGTGAAGGCGCTGGATCAGCTTGATGAAGGTCGTCTTGCCCGAGCCGGAATGACCGACCAGCCCGACGCGCTCGCCCGCCGCGATGCGGATGGAAAAGTCGTCGTAGAGCGGCCGGCTGTGCGCGCCATAGTGAAACGACACCTGCTCGAAGCGGATCTCGCCGTCGCGGATCGCGATGGCGCCGGCGCCGGGACGATCCTCGACGCCGAGCGGCTGACTCTCGAGTGACACCAGTTCCTCCATGTCGTTGACCGAGCGCTGCAGGTTACGGATGTGCATGCCGATGTCACGCAGATAGCCTTGCAGCATGAAGAACATCGTCAGCGCGAACGTGATGTCGCCGACGCTCGCTTCGCCGCGTGCCCACAGCAGTAGCGCCACGCCGAGAATCGCCGCCTGGATCGCAGCCAGCATGCCGCCCTGGAGGCCGCCGTTGAGCGTGCCGCGCACCCACGTGCGGCGTGTGCGTTGCCGCCATTTGCCGATCACGTGCGCGAGGCGCGCTTCCTCGCGCGCTTCCGCGCCGAATGCCTTGACGACGCCGTTGCAGCTGACCGCATCGGCGAGCGCGCCGCCCATGCGTGTGTCCCACGCGTTCGCGAGACGCGCGGACGGCGCGACGAAGCCCAGCGACACCGTTACGGTCACGCCGATGTACAGCAGCGAGCCGATGCCGACGACGATGCCCATCATGAGCCAGCGCGAGCCGAGCAGCAGGGTCGCGCCGATCAGCATCGCCAGCGATGGCAGCAGCGCGATCAGCAGCGTGTCATTCAGCAGGTCGAGCGCCCACATGCCGCGCGTGATCTTGCGCACGGTCGAGCCGGCGAAGCTGTTCGCGTGCCAGTCGGTCGAAAAGCGCTGCACGCGATGAAACGCGCGCGCGGCGATCTCGCTCATCATCTTCAGCGTGAAGCGGATGATGTTGAAGTACACGCCCTGGCGCAGCAGCGTCGCGGTGAGGCCGAGCGCGGCGAGCGCGCCGAAGGCCGCGAGCGCGTGATGCCAGATGGGCGCCGACGACGCCGGACCGGCCGCGATCGCGTCGACGAGACGTCCGGCGAAGACCGGCGTCAGGATGTCCGCGCCCGCCGTGAACAGCGCGAGCGCCGCGATCACGACGATGCGCCCCGGCTGTTGCGCCCAGTGACGGAAGGTGAAGCCGAGGACATCCTTGAAGGCTTGTCCGCGAAAATCGAGTTTTCTGTTGGCCATTTGCTTTGGGCCCGGCGAAGCACGAGCGCGCCGAGATTCCAGTCAGAAGCGAAAAAGGGGTAGACAGCCAGCGGATGCCGGAATCCGCGCGGGAACGCGCGAAAAAATACGACGGCAAACAACGGCAACCGAACAACGGACTGTCTGGAATGAACGCGGTGCGCCTGCCGAGGCGGCGGCGCATCAGCGACAACGCTGCGGCTTCAAGGTCGCATCGGTCGTGGCGGACGGGCCGGCGGTCGTGGAACCATGCGGGGGAGCGCGCGATGCACTGCAAACATGTGGCGCCTCCCTGAGATGGTTCAAGATGGAGAAACCGGACGGAGCCGGACCGGGCGAATGCCCGTTTGCCGAATATAGCAATAGTGCGGGGCGCTCGCCAACCTACGGAACGACGTGGTTCTATAGCCAACGATATCTCGCATGGCGCACGCGACGTATTTGCCGGCAAATAGAAAAAGGGCTTACGCATTGCTGCGTAAGCCCTTTTGTCTTCGGTGATCGACACACCAAGAATCTGGTGGGTAGTACTGGGATCGAACCAGTGACCCCTGCCGTGTGAAGGCAGTGCTCTACCGCTGAGCTAACCACCCGAAGAGATCGAAATTATGTCAGGGAATTTAGGGTTCGTCTAGTCTTTTTTAAGCAGTTTGCTCATCAGTTGCCGGCGCGGGTTCAAGACGCCATACGCTCGCGCCTTTGAGCGCCTTGTCGAGATCGTCGAGTACGGCTTCGTGCGCGGTGCTTTCGTCGTCGCTCGCAGCGATCACGACCAGCTCCAGCGAGTCGAGCGCGACACGCGGCGCATGCGTATCGCCGCCGGCCTGCGCTTCGCCGAGCATGTCGATGACGAGGCTTTCCTGACCGCGCGTCATCGCCAGATAGACCTCGGCGAGCAGTTCCGAGTCGAGCAGCGCGCCGTGCAGCGTACGGTGCGCATTGCTGATGCCGAAGCGATCGCACAGCGCATCGAGCGAATTGCGCTTGCCGGGGAACATCTGCTTGGCTTGCGCGAGCGTGTCGATGATCTCGCCGCAGTGCATGCTCACTGGCGGCAGACCGAGCAGCGCGAACTCGGCGTCGAGAAAGCCGATGTCGAATGGCGCGTTGTGGATGATCAGGTCCGCGTCCTGGATGAAATCGCGGAACTGGTCGATGATCTCCGCGAACTTCGGCTTATCGCTCAAAAATTCCGTGGTGAGGCCGTGCACCGCGAGCGCGCCCGGATCGCTGTCGCGCTCGGGGTTGATATAGAAGTGCAGGTTGTTGCCGGTCAGCCGGCGGTTCACGAGCTCGACGCAACCGAGTTCGAGAATCCGGTCGCCGCCGCGGGCGTTCAGGCCGGTAGTTTCGGTATCGAGGATCAGTTGACGCATGTCGGATTAGCCTGCTTCGAAAAAATTGCGGAAAAAAAGCGGGGAGGGCGGCGCGCGGTGTTGCCGATGCGCGCACGCTCTTTACATCTCGGCGAGCGATGCCACGCCGCGATTGGCCAATTGATCGGCGCGCTCGTTTTCCGGGTGGCCATTGTGGCCGCGCACCCAGCGCCATTCAATCTCGTGTTGCGCGACGAGCGCATCGAGCCGCTTCCACAGATCGGCGTTCTTGACCGGCTGTTTCGCCGCAGTGACCCAGCCTTTCTTCTTCCAGCCGTGAATCCACTCGCTGATGCCTTTCTGTACGTACTGCGAGTCGGTGTGCACGATCGCCTTGCACGGGCGCTTCAACGCCTCGAGCGCGGAAATCACGCCCATCAGCTCCATGCGATTGTTGGTCGTGTTGGCCTCGCCGCCGAACAGTTCTTTTTCCTGGCTGCCGAAGCGCAGCAACGCGCCCCAGCCGCCAGGGCCGGGATTGCCCTTGCAGGCGCCGTCGGTATAGATGTCGATGTGATCTGGAGTCATTCGGTGTGGTTTCGTGTGTTCGGGGTGGCGGCGGGCGCGAGGCCTGCCGCGAGCACGGGCTTTTTCACTTTGAGCGGCCCGACGAGACGCATGCCGCGCACGCGCTTGATCGCCTTGATCATGTAGGTGGCGCCGAAAATCGGCCACCAGCGGTCGCCGGCGGCTTCCATGAAGCCATAACGCGCGAGCCATTGATCGCTCGCGAGCGGCGGACGATAGCAGCCGAAGCGCCCGCGTTCAAGGTCGAAGCCGAGCAACTTGATCCAGTCCTTCAGGCGCGTGAACGCGATCAGATCGACGGCGGAGGGCACGAACGGGCGGCCTGTCATCTTGCCGATCGACTGCCGTACTCCCCACAGCGACAACGAGTTGAAGCCGAGGATGATCAGTTGGCCTTCAGGCACCAGCACGCGTTCGGCTTCGCGCAGCAGCCGATGCGGGTCGCTGGTGAATTCGAGCGTATGCGGCATCACGAGCAGGTCGACGCTTTGCGCTTCGAACGGCAGATCGAGCAGGTCGCACCAGACCGCGCTGCGCCCGGCCGGCGCGTGCAGACCAGGGGCGCCTCGCGCGGCGTTCGCGGGGTTGTCGTCGCCAGCGTTGCCCGCGCTGCTGATGCCGCTCACGCTGCCATGACGTGCCCAGCGCGGATACGTGTACGGCGCGCTCGCGCCGCTCGCCGCGTCGAGCACGAGGCCGCGGCACGGCATGCGGTTCTCGCGCAGCGCGTCGAGCTGCGGCAGGCCGAGTTGCAGCGCATGATAGCCGAACACGTCCGACACCACGCGATCGAGCTGGGTTTGCTCCCAGTCGAGCACGTAGCGGCCTGGCGGCGAATCGGTCCAGGCGGGCCAGTCTATAATCGCTCGGTCAGTCATATTAAAAATGCGTCGCCTATGAATGCGCTCGAGTACGTACCGGTCCCGGCGTTTGAAGACAATTACATCTGGGTCATTGCCGACGGACACCACGCGGTCGTCGTCGATCCGGGCGAAGCCGCCCCTGTGCGCGCCTGTCTGGCCCAACGAGGCTGGCGGCTGAGCGCTATTTTACTCACGCACCATCATCAAGACCACGTCGGCGGGGTGGCCGATCTGCTGAACGGCCAGGACGTGCCGGTCTACGGCCCCGCCGGCGAAGCGATCGCGCACCTGACGCATCGTCTCAAAAGTGGCGATCACGTGACGATCGCTGTACCCGCACTTGAATTCAGCGTGCTCGACGTGCCCGGTCACACGAGCGGACACATCGCCTATTTCCAGGCGGCCGATACGCGCGGCACGCCGCACGTGTTTTGCGGCGACACACTGTTCGCGTGCGGTTGCGGGCGCCTTTTCGAAGGCACGCCGCAGCAGATGCTGAATTCGCTCGATGCGCTCGCCGCGCTGCCCGGCGCAACCGAAGTGCATTGCGCACACGAATACACGCTGTCGAACATTCGCTTCGCGCTCGCTTGCGAGCCGCATAATGCCGAACTGCAGGCGTGGCGCGACAAGGCGAACGAGTTGCGCGCCCGCCGCCAGCCGACGCTGCCGACCACGATCGCGCACGAGCGCGCGGTCAATCCGTTCCTGCGCGCAGGCGAGCCGGCGATCCAGTCGAACCTCGAAGCACGATTGCACGAAACGGTGTCTGACCGGCTGAAGGCCTTCACATTGATGCGCGAATGGAAGAACCGCTTCCGTTGATCCGGAGCGCATTCGGCGGTTCTTCACGCGATGAATCGGAAAAATTCGCCAAGCCCCAGATTTGGTTGATTTTTTTCTTGATTTTCCAATTGACGGAAACGTTGACGTTTCGTACTATCGGCTGCAAATTCCAGCCCTTGTGGAAACCGAGACGTTCATGCGATTTATCTTAAGTGCGTTATTGGTCCTGACACTCGCCGCGTGCGCGAGTCAGGGACCGACGACGAATACCGCCACTAACCCCGCCAGCCAGCAGGCCGTAGCCGACGCCCTTCGCAAGAACGCCACCGCTAAAGAAACCATCAACGTCGACCAGAGCTCCGTCAATCAGTTGACGAGCGAGGACGCCGATCTGTGGGGCCGCATTCGCCGTGGCTTCCAGATGCCGGACCTGCAGAGCGACCTCGTCGACATGCAGCTGAACTGGTATCTGCAGCGTCCCGATTACGTGCAGCGCATGACCGAGCGCTCGCAGAAATACCTGTATCACATCGTCGAGGAACTTGAGTCGCGCCATATGCCGACCGAGCTCGCGCTCTTGCCGTTCATCGAGTCTGCATATAGTCCGCAGGCTTTGTCGGTCGCCAAGGCTGCGGGTATGTGGCAGTTCATGCCGGGCACGGGCCGGACCTACAACCTGAAGCAGAACATGTGGCAGGACGAGCGCCGCGACGTGCTTGCGTCGACCAGTGCCGCGCTCGACTACCTGTCGAACCTGCACGACATGTTCGGCGACTGGCAACTCGCGCTCGCTGCGTATAACTGGGGCGAGGGCAACGTGCAGCGCGCGATCGCGCGCAACGAGGCGGCGGGTCTGCCGACCGACTACATGAGCCTGCGTCTGCCGAACGAAACGCGCAACTACGTGCCGAAGCTGCAAGCGGTCAAGAACCTCGTGATGAACCCGCAGATGTACGGCCTCACCCTGCCGTCTATTCCGAACCACCCGTACTTCGTGACGGTCACGACCTCGCACGACATCGACGTCGACGTCGCCGCGCGGCTCGCCAATATGTCGACGGACGAGTTCCGTTCGCTGAACCCGTCGTTCAGGAAGCCGGTGATTCTCGGCGCGACGCAGCCGCAGATTCTGTTGCCTTTCGACAACGCGTCCGCGTTCGAGCGCAATCTGAAAACGTACTCGGGCTCGCTGTCGTCCTGGACGACCTACACGGTCGACGCACGCGCGACGCCCGCGGCGATCGCACAGAAGATCGGCGTCGACCCCGACACGCTGATGGAAGTGAACAAGATTCCGGTCGGTATGCGCCTGAAGCCGGGCTCGACGATCGTCGTGCCGCGCGGCTCGGACGACGACGAGGACATCAGCGCCGACGTCGCCGAAAGCGCGGTGCTCGCGATGGAACCCGACGTACCCGACACGCGCAAGATGCTGATCCGCGTGCGTCGCAATCAGTCGATGGCGGCCATCGCGGTGCGCTACGGTGTGTCGGTCGGTCAGCTGAAGGCGTGGAACAGGACGCATCGCGATCAGGTTTCGCGCGGCCAGGTGATCGTGCTGCACGTGCCGGTCGGCAAGCCGGTACCCAGCGAGCCGGGTCCGGAAAAGATCGCCGCCGACGTGCAAGGCGGCAGTGTGCAGAAGATTGGCGTCCGCGTCGCAGACACACACGGTCATTCGCGCTACGATAAGAAGAAAGGGCGCGGCCACTCTGCCATCGTCAAGGTCTCCGAGCCGGGCGGCAAGGGTAACAAGCCGGCGGCGCCCGTTGCCAGCAAGGGCAAGGTCGAGAAGGTCTCGGCCTCGGAGCCCGGCAAGGCGTCGAAGGCCGCGGCTGAGAGCCGCCCGAAGACCGTGGCCAACGCGAAGAAGAAGGGTAAATAGACCAATAGCGGCTCTCACGGTAGTGACCACATGCGTTGCGGGGGCAGCGCATGGATTGCGCTCCGATCACGTACCGTGTTCATCCAACGCCGTCACCTCAGGGTGACGGCGTTTTTCATTGCGCGGACGATTCCTGCGCGTTTGCGGTATTTACTTTATTGTTCGTGCTTCGGCCGCGTTGGCCGCGGGGTGCCGGTCCGTCCTGATCCGTCCGAACCTCGGGAGAGGTTCTTGAGGTCATTTCCAGGTTTACTTCCTGATTTATGTCGTCGACCCAACTGCGCGTCTTTCTGCTTTTTTCCGCCGGCTACTTCGTCTCTTACGTGTTTCGCGGCGTCAATCTTGGTTTCGCGCCGTTCATCACGCGCGATCTCGGTCTGTCAGCCGCTGATCTGGGTGTGCTGACGAGTCTGTATTTCCTCGGTTTCGCGGGCGCGCAGATCCCCGCTGGCGTGCTGCTCGATCACTTCGGCGCGCGTCGCGTGACCTCCGTCACGCTGCTTTTTGCCGCGCTCGGCATCTGGGTATTCGGCGCCGCGCACAGTCTCGGCATGATGATGGTCGGGCGGCTGCTGATCGGCGTTGGCGTGTCGGTGTGCCTCGGCGCCGCGTTCAAGGCGCTCGCGCAGCATTTTCCGGTGGCGCGTTTGCCATTGATGAACGGGCTTGTGATGGCGATCGGCGGTTTCGGCGGCGTGATGGTCGGTTCGCCGCTCACGTGGGTGCTCGGTTTTTCCAGCTGGCGCCCGGTTTGCGTCGGACTCGGTGTCCTGACGGTAGCGGTTGCGCTCGCGCAATGGACGCTCGCTCCGGACGCGCGCGAAACGCATCGCCAGGCGAGCATCGTCGCGCAGTTCAAGGGTACGTGGCACATCCTGCGCAGCGCGGCTTTCTGGAAAATCGCGTCGTTCTCGGTCGTTACGCAAGGCGTCTTCTACGCGATGCAGTCGTTGTGGGTCGGAGCATGGCTGCGCGACGTACAAGGCTTCGAGCCGCACCAGGCGGCGGCGCTCGTGTCGATTCTCGGCTTCGCGATGATGGCCGGCTGCGTCGGTTTCGGCGCGGCGGCGCGTAGTCTCGAGCGGCGCGGCCTCTCGCTGTACGCGTTCTGCGGCATCGGCATGGCGCTATATGTGCTGACGCAGATGCTCATCATGTTTAACGCGCCGTTGCCGGCGAGCCTGTTGTGGGCCGCCTACGGCATCTTCGGCGGCACCGGGATTCTGAGCTACGCGGTGATGGCGCGGCATTTCCCGCCGCAGATGATCGGCCGTGTCAACACGACGCTGACGCTAATTATTTTTCTGCTGATCTTCGGTTTCCAGATCGGCGTTGGCGCGGTGCTGTCGCACTGGCCGGCGAGCGGCGGGCATTACCCGGTGCTCGCGCATCTGAGTGTGTGGAAAATCCTCGTCGCGCTGCAGGTGCTGAGTGCGATCTGGTACGTGTTGCCGGGTCGGCAGCTTGTCCGTTCGGGCGAGCTGCGCGCGGAACAGGAGGCCTGAACGGCCGCGCCAGGCCTTGCGTCGGACCCGGAGGGGCCGCCACGGCGGTTCCGTCCCAGTCAATAGTGGCGTCTCGACAGAACCGCATAGACAGGCGTGGCAAGTACCTGGCGACGCGGCCCGGCAAGGCTTTGAGGGTCCGCCCAGGCACGTCGCCTCAACGCCTCGTCCTATCTCCCATTTGGAGGGAACAGTGGATTCAGGCTATAATTTGAAGGTTTGAGCTTATCCACCCGCACCCTAGCGCCTACCTCCCCCATACCGTTCATCCGCCGCGCGCCATTGGCGTAGCAAGAAGGGCTCCACACCCAGCCGAGTCGTCCACACAATGGACCCATCGCGCCCCTTGCAGCGTCACCGGCAACTCGCGAGCGAGTCTGCGCGCGCATCCACGATGTGTTTCGCTGCGGCTTGCAATCGGATAGACAGGTGGCAACAGGGTGTTCCCCCAAGGAGTCTCCCGTGTTGCCGTCATTTTCTCCCGCTCTACTCGCGCTCGCCGACGGCACGGTCTTTCGTGGTTATTCGATCGGCGCCCCCGGGCATACCATCGGTGAAGTCGTGTTCAACACTGCCATCACCGGCTATCAGGAAATCCTGACTGACCCGAGCTACGCGCGCCAGATCGTGACCCTCACGTACCCGCATATCGGCAACGTCGGCGTGAACGCCGAAGACGTCGAAGCGACGAAAGTCCATGCCGCCGGCCTGATCATCCGTGATCTGCCGGTTCTCGCGTCGAACTTCCGCATGGAGGGCACGCTCCCGCAATATCTGCAGGACGAAGGCGTGGTCGCCATCGCCGGCATCGACACTCGCAAGCTGACCCGCCTCCTGCGCGACAAGGGCGCGCAAAACGGCGCGATCCTCGCTGGTTCCGACGACGAAGCGAAGGCCATCGAACTCGCGCGCTCGTTCCCGGGCCTCGCCGGCATGGACCTCGCGAAGGTCGTGTCGACCCAGGAAACCTACGAGTGGACCAAAACCGAATGGCGTCTGGGCACGGGCTATGGCGAGCAGAAAGCGCCGACGTACCGCGTGGTCGCATTCGACTACGGCGTCAAGCAGAACATCCTGCGCATGCTGGCCGAGCGCGGCTGCCATGTCACCGTGCTGCCGGCGCAAGCGAGCGCCGCTGACGCGCTCGAGCTCAACCCCGACGGCGTGTTCCTGTCGAACGGCCCGGGCGACCCTGAGCCGTGCGACTACGCGATCGCGGCGACCAGGGAGTTCATCGAGCGCGGCATTCCGACCTTCGGCATCTGCCTGGGCCACCAGATCATGGGCCTCGCGGTCGGCGCGAAGACGATGAAGATGAAGACCGGCCATCACGGCGCGAACCATCCGGTCAAGGATCTCGAAGACGGCCGCGTGGTGATCACGTCGCAGAACCATGGTTTCGCGGTCGATGCCGACACGCTGCCCGCCAACGCGCGCGTGACCCACGTGTCGCTGTTCGACGGCACGCTGCAGGGCTTCGCGCTGACCGACAAGCCGGCGTTCTGCTTCCAGGGCCACCCGGAAGCATCGCCCGGTCCGAACGACATCGCGTACCTGTTCGACCGCTTCACCGCGTTGATGGACGCGCACAAGAACGGCAAGAGCGCAGCGGCTTGAAGCAGTACAGGCCGGCCGCAGAGGCCAGCCGGAAACGGCTCGCGGCGGCCGCCGCAGCCCGCGGCGCTACGCGGCGGGCATGCCGCGAAACAGCGCGCGCAACGTGAAAACGGCGCGCGCCGACGGAAAGAATTCAGGAATACATTAGCGAGAGCGTTATGCCCAAGCGGACAGACATCAAGAGCATCCTCATCATCGGCGCGGGTCCGATCATCATCGGTCAGGCGTGCGAGTTCGATTATTCGGGCGCGCAGGCATGCAAGGCGCTGCGTGAGGAAGGCTACAAGGTCATTCTCGTCAACAGCAATCCGGCGACGATCATGACCGACCCGAACACGGCCGACGTGACCTATATCGAGCCGATCACGTGGGAAGTGGTCGAGCGCATCATCGCGAAGGAGCGCCCGGACGCGATCCTGCCGACGATGGGCGGCCAGACCGCGCTGAACTGCGCGCTCGACCTGCACGCGCACGGCGTGCTGGCGAAGTACGAGGTCGAGCTGATCGGCGCATCGCCGGAAGCGATCGACAAAGCGGAAGACCGTCAGAAGTTCAAGGACGCGATGACCAAGATCGGCCTCGGTTCGGCCAAGTCGGGCACCGCGCATTCGATGGAAGAAGCGCTGCAGGTGCAGGCGAAGATCGCCGTGGAAACTGGCAGCGGCGGCTATCCGGTCGTGATCCGTCCGTCGTTCACGCTGGGCGGCTCGGGCGGCGGCATCGCGTACAACCGCGACGAGTTCGAAGAGATCTGCAAGCGTGGGCTCGACCTGTCGCCGACGCGCGAGCTGCTGATCGAAGAGTCGCTGCTCGGCTGGAAAGAGTACGAAATGGAAGTGGTCCGCGACAAGGCGGATAACTGCATCATCGTCTGCTCGATCGAAAACCTCGACCCGATGGGCATCCACACCGGCGACTCGATCACGGTCGCTCCGGCGCAGACGCTGACCGACAAGGAATACCAGATCCTGCGTAACGCGTCGCTCGCGGTGCTGCGCGAGATCGGCGTCGACACGGGCGGCTCGAACGTGCAGTTCTCGATCAATCCGAAAGACGGCCGCATGATCGTGATCGAAATGAACCCGCGCGTGTCGCGCTCGTCGGCGCTGGCGTCGAAGGCAACCGGCTTCCCGATCGCGAAGGTCGCGGCGAAGCTGGCGGTCGGCTACACGCTGGATGAACTCAAGAACGAAATCACCGGCGGCCAGACCCCGGCGTCGTTCGAACCGACGATCGACTACGTCGTCACGAAGATCCCGCGTTTCGCGTTCGAGAAATTCCGTGAAGCCGATTCGCGCCTGACCACGCAGATGAAGTCGGTCGGCGAAGTGATGGCGATTGGCCGCACGTTCCAGGAGTCGTTCCAGAAGGCGCTGCGCGGCCTCGAAGTCGGCGTCGATGGTCTCGATGAAAAGACCGCCAATCGCGACGAGATCATCCGCGAGATCGGCGAAGCTGGTCCGGATCGCATCTGGTATGTTGGCGACGCGTTCCGTGTGGGCATGAGCGCGCAAGAGATCTTCGAGGAGACCGCGATCGACCCGTGGTTCCTCGCACAGATCGAGCAGATCGTCCTGAAGGAAAAGGCGCTGGCAGGCCGCACGCTGGCGAGCCTGACGAAGGAGGAGCTGAAGTATCTGAAACAGAGCGGCTTCTCGGATCGTCGTCTGGCCAAGCTGCTCGGCGCGAAGCCGGCGGACGTGCGCGCGCGTCGTATCGAGTTGAACGTGCGTCCGGTGTATAAGCGCGTCGACACCTGCGCGGCCGAGTTCGCAACCAGGACCGCGTACATGTACTCGACCTACGAGGAAGAGTGCGAAGCGAATCCGACCAGCAACAGGAAGATCATGGTGCTGGGCGGCGGCCCGAACCGGATCGGCCAGGGTATCGAGTTCGACTACTGCTGCGTGCATGCCGCGCTCGCGATGCGCGAGGACGGCTATGAAACGATCATGGTCAACTGCAACCCGGAAACCGTGTCGACCGACTACGACACCTCCGACCGTCTGTACTTCGAATCGCTGACGCTCGAAGACGTGCTCGAAATCGTCGACAAGGAAAAGCCGGTCGGCGTGATCGTGCAGTACGGCGGCCAGACGCCGCTGAAGCTCGCGCTCGACCTCGAGGCGAACGGTGTGCCGATCATCGGTACGTCGCCGGACATGATCGACGCGGCCGAAGACCGCGAGCGCTTCCAGAAGCTGCTGCAGGACCTCGGTCTGCGCCAGCCGCCGAACCGCACCGCGCGCGCCGAAGACGAAGCACTGAAGCTCGCCGACGAAATCGGCTATCCGCTCGTCGTGCGTCCGTCGTACGTGCTGGGCGGCCGCGCGATGGAAATCGTCCACGAGCCGCGAGATCTCGAGCGCTATATGCGCGAGGCGGTGAAGGTGTCGAACGACTCGCCGGTGCTGCTCGACCGCTTCCTGAACGACGCGATCGAATGCGACGTGGATTGCATTTCCGATGGCGATGCCGTGTTCATCGGCGGCGTGATGGAGCACATCGAACAGGCGGGCGTGCACTCGGGCGACTCGGCCTGCTCGCTGCCGCCGTATTCGCTATCGAAGGCGACCGTCGCCGAACTGAAGCGCCAGACCGCTGCGATGGCGAAGGCGCTGAACGTGGTCGGCCTGATGAACGTGCAGTTCGCGATCCAGCAGGTACCGCAGGCTGACGGCTCGAAGGACGACATCATCTACGTGCTCGAAGTGAACCCGCGCGCGTCGCGCACGGTGCCGTACGTGTCGAAGGCGACCAGCCTGCCGCTCGCGAAGATCGCAGCGCGCGCGATGGTCGGCCAGAAGCTCGCCGCGCAAGGCGTGACGAAGGAAGTCGAGCCGCCGTACTTCAGCGTGAAGGAAGCGGTGTTCCCGTTCGTCAAGTTCCCGGCGGTCGACCCGGTGCTCGGACCTGAAATGCGTTCGACCGGCGAAGTGATGGGCGTCGGCCAGACGTTCGGCGAGGCTCTGTTCAAGTCGCAGCTCGCGGCGGGTTCGCGTCTGCCCGAATCGGGCACGGTGCTGCTGACCGTGATGGACGCCGACAAACCGAAGGCAGTCGAAGTCGCGCGCATGCTGCACGAGCTCGGCTACCCGATCGTCGCGACCAAGGGCACGGCTGCCGCGATCGAAGCGGCCGGCGTGCCAGTCAAGGTCGTCAACAAGGTGAAGGACGGCCGTCCGCACATCGTCGACATGATCAAGAACGGCGAGATCGCGCTCGTCTTCACGACCGTCGACGAAACGCGCGCGGCGATCGCGGATTCGCGTTCGATCCGCATGAGCGCGCAGGCGAACAAGGTCACCTACTACACGACGATGTCGGGCGCACGCGCGGCGGTGGAGGGTCTTCGTTATCTGAAGAACCTGGAAGTCTATGATTTACAAGGACTCCATGCTCGCCTAAACTAAGGCTTCGACTAGCTGTCCAAGATGTAAGTGCCGCGGTTAAGCGGCGTTCCGCAGGTGCTGCGGCCCGGGTTTGTCCACGGGCGGCGGCTTTCGCGGAATGCACTTAACCGCGGTGATTTTTTTTATGGCCGTTTTTTGCCTCCAGAGTTGTTTATGAGCACTATTCCATTGACGAAGCGCGGCGCAGACATGCTGCGCGATGAATTGCAGCGCCTGAAATCGGTTGAACGTCCGGCCGTGATCAACTCGATCGCGGAAGCGCGCGCCCAGGGCGATCTGTCGGAAAACGCGGAATACGACGCTGCGAAGGAAAAGCAGGGCTTCATCGAAGGCCGTATCGCCGAAATCGAGTCGAAGCTCGCGGGCGCGCAGGTGATCGATCCCTCGCAAGTGGAAGCGGACGGCCGCGTGGTGTTCGGCGCGACGCTCGAGCTCGAAGACCTCGAGTCGGGTGCGTCGGTCAAATACCAGATCGTCGGCGACGACGAAGCGGACATCGACCACGGCCTGATCTCGATCAGCTCGCCGATCGCGCGTGCGCTGATCGGCAAGTCGGAAGGCGACGTCGCGTCGGTGCAAGCGCCGGGGGGCGTGCGCGAATACGAAATCATCGCGGTCAGCTACGTCTGAGGGTGGCGCCGGTGTCTTTGATGCCGCATCGTTTTTTCCGCCTGTTGACGGTGGTGTGGGTCGGTAGTCTGTTGACTATCGGCTATGCGGTTGCGCCCGTGCTGTTCACGACGCTCGACCGGATGACGGCGGGCGCCGTCGCCGCGCAGCTGTTTCGTATTCAGGGTGTGATTGGCGTCGTGTGCGGCATTTTGCTGCTCGGTCTCGCCAATTTGCTCGTGCGGCGCGGGAGTGGCGCATATCGCCGCTTGCGCTGGCTGCTCGCCGGTATGCTCGTATGCGTGCTGGTTGGCTATTTCGCGTTGCAGCCGTTCATGAACGCGATGCGCGTGGCGGCGCTCGAGGCGGGCAGCGATATCGGGCATTCCGTTTATGCGACGCGCTTCGGCATCCTGCATGGCGTGTCCAGTCTGTTCTACCTGATCGAGAGCCTGCTAGGGGTTGCGCTCGTTTGGCTGCTGCCGGCGCCTGTCGGTGCCGAGGAAGAGGGCGCGCGCGGCGTCACGGGCAAGGTGGCGGGCTGAAGCTCGCGGGTGGCTGATGGTGTGACGGTGCGCATGCCATGGCCGCCGGGTCGATGCCGATGCCCGCGATGAACCTCACATTGCGACGAATCGTCGCGATTCCGGTGGCCAACTACGGTTCATTCGCGCTGCTTCGGGCCTCGCGCTCAAGGCCGCCAATGCGCAGTGCGGAGTCGGTCCGCACCTTGGGCGCGTGTTCTCTTACTTCGACTGATGCGAACGCTTCGCGCTGGTTTGACGCTTCTTCGCGCGCTTGATGTTGCCGCCCTGCGTCACGCGTTCATTGCCGCGCACCAGCACCGCTTTCGCTCGCGGCTTGCGCATCGGCACGTCGGTCGGCTTGGCGACCTTGACGATGCGGGGTGCGCGTCCCTTGGCCGGCCGGGTTTGTTCGGCTGCCGCTTCGCGGGCGCTCGGCAACGCGCCGCGCTTCGCTTTTGCCGCCGGCTGTGCCGATTCTGGCTTCCAGATCACGAGCAGCTTGCCGATATGCTGGATCGGTGCAGCGTTCAGCGCGTCGCAGATTTCTTCGTAGATAGCGATGCGCTCCTCGCGCTCATCGCCGAACACGCGAATTTTGATCAGTTGATGCGCGGCGAGGTGCACCTTGATTTCGGCGAGCACAGCGTCGGTCAAGCCTTCGGCGCCGACGAGCACGACCGGTTTGAGCGCATGTGCCTGGGAGCGCAACTCGGCGCGTTGGTCGGAAGAGACTTTGAGGGCTGGCATGGAAAGTGGAAGACTCGACTAAAATGGCGGCTCCTGCGTTTTCGTCCGATCGCCGAGCGATTCGGGCGACTCGATTCAGCAGGGCGCGCGTCAGAACAACAGAATCGCGGATCGCCGCCAGTCTGGCGGGGGCCGCGCGAATTAACCGCGTATTATCCCCTAAAGCGCGACCCCACGCAGCAATAGTTCAATCTTTAATGGCAAAAAACAAGTTCAATACCGCGTGGCTGCACGACCACATCAACGATCCGTACGTCAAAATGGCGCAACGGGAAGGTTATCGCGCCCGCGCGGCCTACAAACTCAAGGAAATCGACGAGCAGGACAAGCTGATCCGTCCCGGGCAGGTGATCGTCGATCTCGGTTCCTCGCCGGGCAGCTGGAGCCAGTACGTGCGCAACAAGCTCGCGGGCGGCTCGCAGCGCAACGCGGAGCGCGAAGGTGGCATCGACGGCACGATCATCGCTTTGGACATTCTGCCAATGGAGCCGGTGGCCGACGTGCACTTCATCCAGGGCGATTTCCGCGAAGACTCGGTGCTGGTCCAGCTCGAAGAATTGGTCGGTGCGCGCCAGGTAGACCTTGTAATTTCGGATATGGCGCCCAACCTGTCGGGCGTGGCGATCGCGGATGCGGCGCGGATCGAGCATTTATGCGATCTCGCGCTCGAATTCGCGCAAAATCACCTGAAGCCGGATGGTGCCCTTTTAGTCAAATGCTTTCACGGCAGCGGATACAGTCAGATTGTCGAAAAGTTCAAACGCCAATTCAAGGTGGTGGCGGCCCGCAAGCCGAAGGCGTCGCGGGATAAATCGTCAGAAACATTTATTTTGGGTAAGCATCTGAAGCGTCCCGCATAGGGATGCGGCGAGCCGGTTCCATCTCTGCCAATAATGAGCCCGATGCGTCCGGAGACGGGCGTCAAGCCGGCCCGCTACCCTATTTCCGTGGTAGTGAAACGTTATGGCAGGGGTCTGCGGACTGGATTAGAATGCTTTCGTGGTGCCGCAAGGCAAATGTAGGCGCCCGTCTAAGTGAAGGAGTGGTGCTTTGAACAACAATATGTTTTCGAAAGCAGCAGTGTGGCTGGTGATCGCACTGGTGCTGTTTACGGTGTTCAAGCAGTTCGACAAGCCCCGTGTCCAGGAAGGCGTTTCCTATTCGCAGTTCATGGACGACGCGAAGAACGGCAAAGTCAAGAACGTCATTGTCCAGGGGCGGAACCTCACGGTCACTCCAGCAGACGGCCAGAAGTACCAGATCGTGTCGCCGGGCGACATCTGGATGGTCGGCGATCTGATGAAGTATGGCGTACAGGTGAGCGGCAAGGCTGACGACGAACCCAATGCACTGATGTCCGTGCTGTATTACCTCGGACCGACGATCCTGATCATCGGTTTCTGGTTTTACATGATGCGACAGATGCAGGGGGGCGGCAAAGGCGGGGCCTTCTCGTTTGGCAAGTCGCGCGCGCGGCTGATCGACGAGAATAACAACGCAATCAATTTCACCGACGTCGCCGGTTGCGACGAAGCCAAGGAAGAAGTGTCGGAACTCGTCGACTTCCTGCGCGATCCGCAGAAATTCCAGAAGCTCGGTGGTCGTATTCCGCGCGGCGTGCTGCTCGTCGGCCCGCCGGGAACCGGTAAGACGCTGCTCGCGCGCGCCATCGCCGGCGAGGCGAAGGTGCCGTTCTTCAGCATTTCAGGTTCAGATTTCGTGGAAATGTTCGTCGGCGTCGGTGCGGCCCGCGTGCGCGACATGTTCGAGCAGGCCAAGAAGCACGCGCCGTGTATCGTGTTCATCGACGAAATCGACGCGGTCGGCCGTCATCGAGGCGCCGGCATGGGCGGCGGTAACGACGAGCGCGAACAGACGCTGAACCAGATGCTCGTCGAAATGGATGGCTTCGAGGCGAACTCGGGCGTCATCGTGATCGCCGCGACGAACCGTTCGGATGTGCTCGACAAGGCGCTGTTGCGTCCGGGCCGTTTCGACCGTCAGGTGTACGTGGGTCTGCCCGATATTCGCGGCCGCGAGCACATCATGAAGGTGCACCTGCGCAAGGTGCCGATCTCGAACGACGTCGATGCGGCAGTGATCGCGCGCGGCACGCCGGGTTTCTCGGGCGCAGATCTCGCAAACCTCGTCAACGAAGCAGCACTGTTCGCGGCGCGCCGCGGCAAGCGCATCGTCGAAATGACGGACTTCGAGGACGCGAAGGACAAGATCTTCATGGGTCCAGAGCGCAAGTCGGCTGTGATCCGCGAAGAATCGAAGCGTGCTACCGCGTATCACGAATCGGGTCATGCGGTGATCGCGAAGCTGTTGCCGAAGGCCGATCCGGTGCACAAGGTCACGATCATTCCGCGCGGCCGTGCGCTGGGCGTCACATGGCAGTTGCCGGAGCATGACAACGAAACGTACTCGAAGGAATATCTGCTCGACCGTCTTGCCATCCTGTTCGGTGGCCGCGTCGCGGAAGAGCTGTTCCTGAACCTGATCAGCACCGGTGCGTCGGACGACTTCAACAAGGCGACGCAGACGGCTCGCGCAATGGTTGCCCGCTTCGGCATGACGGATGCGCTCGGACCGATGGTCTATGTCGACGACGAGAACGACGCTTCGCCGTTCGGCCGTGGCTTCACGCGGACCATTTCGGAAGCGACGCAGCAGAAGGTCGACGCGGAAATCCGTCATGTGCTGGACGAGCAGTACAATCTCGCACGGCGCCTGCTCGAAGAGAACCGCGACAAGGTCGAAGCGATGACCGCCGCACTGATGGAGTGGGAGACGATCGACGCCGATCAGATCAACGACATCATGGCAGGCCGTCCGCCGCGTTCGCCGAAGAGCTCGCCGCCGTCGGCAAGCGACGCCTCGTCGGGCGGCAGCCCGGGCACCGAAGTCAAGCCGGGCAGCGCAACCGCGCCGGCCTGATCGGCAGCCAGTAGAAAGTGCGGGCCGGTGTGCTACACACCGGCCCGTTTTGCATTTATCCGTTCCAAGTGAAGCATTGCTACGTGTCGAAAGCCGATTCTTCTTCCGTACCCCTTCCAGAGCCGCTGCAGTGTGGCCGCTTCAAGCTGACGTTCGAACGCCCGTTGGTCATGGGCATCCTGAACGTCACTCCCGATTCCTTTTCCGATGGCGGCAAGTTCGCGATGCGCGGCGATGCGCTGCGCCAGGCCGAGCGCATGATGTTCGAGGGCGCGGACATCATCGATATCGGAGGGGAATCGACGCGTCCTGGCGCGCCGCCGGTGCCGCTCGACGAAGAGCTGGAGCGCGTGTTGCCGCTCGTCGAGCAACTGCGTGGCGCGAACGTGCCATTGTCGGTTGATACGTACAAGCCGGAAGTGATGCGTCATGCGTTGAACGCGGGCGCCGACCTGATCAACGACATCTGGGGCTTCCGCATGCCCGGCGCGATCGACGCGGTGCGCGACAGCGACTGCGGCCTTTGTGTCATGCATATGCTAGGTGAGCCGCAGACCATGCAGCTGGGCGAGCCGCACTATGACGACGTCGTCGGCGAAGTGCGCCACTTCCTCGAGGAGCGTGTCGCGACGTTGCAGCAGGCGGGGATTGCGCGCGAGCGTATCAGCGTCGATCCGGGTTTCGGCTTCGGCAAGGTCGTCGTCGAGCATAACTACGCGCTGCTCGCGCATCTGCGCGACACGGCTCCGCGCGCCGCTTCGCCGTATCCGATTCTTGCGGGCATGTCGCGCAAGTCGATGGTTGGCGCGGTGACGGGGCGGCCGGCGCCGGAGCGCGTGGCCGGCAGCATCGCCGCGGCGGTGTGCGCGGCCGAACGGGGCGCCGCGATTCTGCGCGTACACGACGTCGCGCAAACAGTCGATGCATTGAAAGTATGGGCAACCCTGCGCGACGCGGACAAGCAGAGCCGCGCGCACGGTTGAACCCGCAGCCACGGACAGGGAGAACAAACATGGCACGTCGTTACTTCGGAACGGACGGCATTCGAGGCAAGGTCGGCGAAGGCCCGATCACGCCGGAATTCGTGTTGCGGCTCGGCTATGCGGCCGGCAAGGTGCTCGCGGGCGCCGATCAATGGGCGAAAACAGGCACCCGTCCGACCGTGCTGATCGGCAAGGACACGCGGGTGTCGGGCTACATGCTCGAAGCCGCGCTCGAATCGGGCTTCTCGGCCGCCGGCGTCGACGTGATGCTGGCCGGCCCGATGCCGACACCCGGCATCGCCTATCTGACGCGCGCACTGCGGCTTGCCGCGGGTGTCGTGATCAGCGCATCGCACAACCCGTACTACGACAACGGCATCAAGTTCTTCTCGGCCGACGGCAACAAGCTGCCGGACGACGTCGAGGCGCAGATCGAGGAGCAGCTCGAACTGCCGCTCGCGTGCGCGGCCTCCGAGCAACTGGGCAAAGCGCGCCGTCTCGATGACGCAGGTGGCCGCTACATCGAGTTCTGCAAGAGCACGTTCCCGGCCGCGTACGACCTGCGCGGCATGAAGCTCGTCGTCGATTGCGCGCATGGCGCCGCGTACGACGTCGCGCCGCACGTGTTCCATGAGCTCGGCGCGGAAGTGATCCCGATCGGCGTCTCGCCGAACGGCTTCAATATCAACGACGGCGTCGGCGCGACCGCGCCGGATGCGCTGGTTCGCGCGGTGCGCGCGAACCACGCGGACCTCGGTATCGCGCTCGATGGCGACGCCGACCGTCTGCAGGTCGTCGACGAGTCCGGCCGCCTTTTCAACGGCGACGAGCTGTTGTACGTGCTGGTCAAGGATCGTATGGCGACCGCCGGCCACGTGGAAGGAGCGGTCGGCACGCTGATGACCAACATGGCCGTGGAGGTCGCGCTGCAGAATGCCGGCGTCAAGTTCGTGCGCGCCGCGGTCGGCGACCGCTATGTGCTCGAACAGCTTCGCGAGCACGGCTGGCAGCTCGGCGCCGAAGGTTCGGGCCACATTCTGTCACTCGATCGCCATTCGACCGGCGACGGCATCGTGTCCGCTCTGCTCGTGCTGGCGGCGATGCAGCGCAGCGGCAAATCGCTCGCGGATCTGCTCGACGGTGTCACCCTGTTTCCGCAGAAGCTGATCAACGTGCGCATGAAGCCCGGCTCGGACTGGAAGGGCAGCGAGACGATCCGCAGTGCGATCAAGGTGGCCGAAGGCGCGCTCGACGGCCGCGGCCGCGTGCTGATCCGCGCGTCGGGCACCGAACCGGTACTGCGCGTGATGGTGGAGGCGCAGAACGTCGCGGACGCGCTCGAGCATTCTGAAGCGATTGCCGAAGCCGTGCGGGTAGCGACGGCCTGATCGATTCCCGAGTCGACGGCGAGCGGTGGCGACCGCTTGCCGCCTGCCTGAGCGTCGCAAGCAGAAGATTCAGCGGGCTCCATAAACTGGGTGGCCGGGCTTTCACACCCAACGAAGGCTCATTCCTCACCCCATCGAATCCCCACTCCGCAGCCGCCAAAAGGACGACACATCCCGCATAAAAACGACCTCCGCGCGCAGCGCAAACGTTCGCGCCCCATCTTTTTTGTCTACCTCGAAAAATGCGATGCAACGGGCATCGGCACAGCGGCAATTCGGCGGCTTCGGCACCTTTCACGGGGTAATATTACTGTCACATCTGATTCATTATCAGTCACGTTTTTGTCATAAAGAGACCCTAAGCTTCGCGGTGTTCGAGTTTCACGCTCACACCACACGCTCACACCCCCTTGGAGGTCTCATGAAATTGATGCAAACCGTGTTCGCTGGCGTCGCTGGCGCGCTCTTCGCAATCGCAGCGCAAGCCGCAGACATCACCGGCGCGGGCAGCACGTTCGCGGCACCGATTTACACGAAGTGGGCCGACGCTTATCAGAAGACCGGCGGCGGCAAGGTTAACTACCAAGGCATCGGTTCGTCGGGCGGCATCAAGCAGATCGAGGCGAAGACCGTCGATTTCGCAGGGTCGGACGCTCCGCTGAAGGACGACGAACTCGCGAAGGCGGGCCTCTTCCAGTTCCCGACGGTGGTCGGCGGCGTGGTGCCGGCAGTCAACGTGCCGGGCGTCAAGCCGGGCGAACTGGTGCTGTCGGGTGAAGTGCTCGGTGACATCTACCTGGGCAAGATCAAGAAGTGGAACGACCCGGCAATCGTCGCGCTGAACCCGAAGGTCAAGCTGCCGGATCTGGACATCGCCGTGGTGCGCCGCGCCGACGGTTCGGGCACCAGCTTCATCTGGACGAACTACCTGTCGAAGGTCAACCCGGAATGGAAGACGAAGGTCGGTGAAGGTGCGACGGTCAACTGGCCGACCGGCACGGGCGGCAAGGGCAACGACGGCGTCGCGGCTTTCGTGCAGCGTTTGCCGGGCGCGATCGGTTACGTCGAATGGGCGTACGCCAAGCAGAACCACATGAACTACGTCGCGATGAAGAACGAATCCGGCGCGGTGGTTCAGCCGGAGACCGACACGTTCAAGGCAGCGGCGGCTGGCGCCGATTGGTCGAAGTCGTTCTATCAGATCCTGACGAACGAGCCGGGCAAGAACGCATGGCCGATCGTCGGCGCGACGTTCGTGCTGCTGCACACGACGCAGGACAAGGCACCGCAAGGCGCGGAAACGCTGAAGTTCTTCGACTGGGCGTTCAAGAACGGCGGCCAGGCTGCGAACGATCTGGACTACATCTCGCTGCCGCAGTCGGTCGTCTCGGAAATCCGCACGCAGTGGAAGCAGAAGGTCAAGGATTCGGCAGGCAAGACGCTCGCCGAGTAACAGGCGTAAGCTGGCGCGGTCGATCTGGGCCGCGCTCTGTAGCACCCCGGCCGTCCTCCTGCGAGGACGGCCTGTGACTTTCACGCGGCATGCGCCGCATGCATCACCGACCGCCCGACATGTGTCGTCCGGCAACTGGAAACAGGTCCCTCAGGCTCTCATGTCCGATATTCATTTAGGGTCCGGCACGAGCCGGGCCACTCCGCCTGGCAGCGCGTCGCAGCAGAAAGCGCCTGGCCGCTCGGGCGATGTGATCTTCGGCGGCCTCGCACGCCTTTCCGCCATCGTCACGCTGCTGATGCTCGGCGGCATCATCGTGTCGCTGATCGTCGCCTCGATGCCGTCGATTCGCGAGTTCGGTCTTGCGTTCCTGTGGACGGCAGTGTGGGATCCACCCAGCAAGCAATTTGGCGCGCTCGTTCCGATCTACGGCACTCTCGCGACGTCGATCATCGCTCTGCTCATCGCGGTGCCCGTCAGCTTCGGTATCGCGCTATTTCTGACCGAACTGTCGCCCGCGTGGCTGCGCCGGCCGCTCGGCATCGCGATCGAGCTGCTCGCCGCGATTCCGTCGATCGTGTACGGCATGTGGGGTCTGCTCGTGTTCGCGCCGATCTTCGCGGTGTGGTTCCAGAAGCCGCTAGGCGCGGTGCTCGGCGGCATTCCGATCGTCGGCGCGCTGTTCGCCGGTCCGCCGATCGGGATCGGCATTCTGTGCGCGGGCGTGATCCTTGCGATCATGATCATCCCGTACATCGCAGCGGTGATGCGCGACGTGTTCGAAGTGACGCCGGTGCTGCTGAAGGAATCGGCGTACGGTATCGGCTGCACGACGTGGGAAGTGATGTGGAAGATCGTGCTGCCGTTCACCAAGAGCGGTGTGATCGGCGGCATCATGCTCGGCCTCGGCCGCGCGCTGGGTGAGACGATGGCGGTCACGTTCGTAATCGGCAACACCAACCTGCTCGACAATATTTCGCTGTTTTCGCCGGGCAACAGCATCACGTCGGCGCTCGCCAACGAGTTCGCGGAAGCGGAGCCGGGCCTGCATACGTCGGCGCTGATGGAGCTCGGCCTGATCCTGTTCGTGATTACATTCATCGTGCTGGCGATTTCGAAAATCATGCTGCTGCGTCTCGAGAAAGGGGAGGGCGCGAAATGAGCGGGCCGTCCCTGAACATGCCGGGTCTGAAGGACGCCGCGACGCTCGAAACGATGCGCGTGCGTCTGCAAGGGCGCCGTCGCATGACCAACGCGCTTGCGCTGACGCTGTCGCTCGCGGCGATGGCGTTCGGCCTGCTGTGGCTCTTGTGGATTCTCTATACGACGCTGCGTCTCGGTATCGGTGGTCTGTCGGTCGAGCTGTTCACGCAGTCGACGCCGCCGCCGAACACCGATGGCGGCGGTCTCGCCAACGCGATCGTCGGCAGCCTGTTGCTGGTCGGGCTCGCGACCTTCGTCGGCACGCCGATCGGCATCATGGCGGGCGTCTATCTCGCCGAATACGGCCAGAAAGGCTGGCTCGCGAACCTCACGCGCTTCATCAACGACATCCTGCTGTCGGCGCCGTCGATCGTCATCGGTCTGTTCGTCTACGCGCTCGTCGTCGTGAAGATGGGCCACTTCAGCGGCTGGGCCGGCGTGCTCTCGCTGGCGCTGCTGCAGATTCCGATCGTGATTCGCACGACCGAAAACATGCTGAAACTCGTGCCGAATGCGATGCGTGAAGCCGCGTTCGCGCTCGGCACGCCGAAGTGGAAGATGGTGCTGTCGATCACGCTGAAGGCGTCGATCGCGGGCATCGTCACCGGTGTGCTGCTCGGTGTCGCGCGAATTGCCGGCGAAACCGCACCGCTGCTCTTCACCGCTTTGTCGAACCAGTTCTTCTCGGTCGATATGGGCCAGCCGGTCGCGAACCTGCCGGTCACGATCTACAAGTTTGCGATGAGCCCGTTCGCGCAGTGGCAATCGCTCGCGTGGGCCGGCGTCTTTCTGATCACGCTCGCGGTGCTGGGACTGAACGTCCTCGCGCGCACGATCTTCTCGAACAAGTAAGGGCGGAGTGAATCCGATGAACATGGCAGAAACCCAACTCAATCCGATCGGGCACGCAGCCGCGCCCGCGGGCTCCGACCCCGAACACAGCGCTCAAGCGCAAACCCCGTCGCGTCCGAAGATCGAGGTCAAGGACCTCAACTTCTTCTACGGCAAGTATCACGCGCTGAAGAACATCAATCTGCAGATTCCCGAAGGCAAGGTGACCGCGTTCATCGGCCCGTCGGGCTGCGGCAAGTCCACGCTGCTGCGTACCTTCAACAAGATGTACGCGCTCTATCCGGAGCAGCGCGCGGAAGGCGAGATCGTGATGGACGGCGAAAACCTGCTGACCATGCGCCAGGACATTTCGCTGCTGCGCGCGCGCATCGGCATGGTGTTCCAGAAGCCGACCCCGTTCCCGATGTCGATCTACGACAACATCGCGTTCGGCGTGAAGATGTTCGAGAAGCTGTCACGCTCGGAAATGGACGACCGCGTCGAATGGGCGCTGACCAAGGCGGCGCTGTGGAACGAAGTGAAGGACAAGCTCGGCCAGAGCGGCTACGGTTTGTCGGGCGGCCAGCAGCAGCGTCTGTGCATCGCGCGCGGTATTGCAATTCGCCCCGAAGTGCTGCTGCTCGACGAGCCCTGCTCGGCGCTCGACCCGATTTCGACGGGCCGTATCGAAGAGCTGATCGCTGAACTCAAGAGCGACTACACGGTGGTGATCGTCACGCACAACATGCAGCAGGCGGCCCGCTGTTCGGACTACACTGCCTATATGTACCTCGGCGAACTGATCGAATTCGGCGACACCGAAAAGATCTTCATCAAGCCGGTCCGCAAGGAAACCGAGGACTACATCACTGGCCGCTTCGGCTAATCCGCCGGGCAATACAACGGAGTACGACATGTCCGATAAACATCTGTCCAGCCAGTTCGACGCCGACCTGAACCTCGTTTCGTCGAAGGTGCTCGAAATGGGCGGTCTCGTCGAATCGCAGATCGTCAACGCGATGCAGGCGCTCAACGAATTCGACCTCGACATCGCCGAGCAGGTGATCGTCGCCGAAGACCGTCTGAACAAGATGGAAGTCGAGATCGACGAAGAGTGCAGCAACATCATCGCGCGCCGTCAGCCGGCCGCGCGCGATCTGCGCCTGCTGATCGCGATCTCGAAGACCATCACGAACCTCGAGCGCGCCGGCGACGAAGCCGAAAAGATCGCGAAGCGCACCAAGCGTCTGATGGAAGACGGCGCATCGCGCACCATCAACATCGCCGAGATCAAGCTGTCGGGCGAAATGGCCGTGTCGATCCTGCGCCGTGCGCTGGACGCGTTCGCGCGTCTGGACACGGTCGCCGCCGCGCAGATCGTGCGCGACGACAAGGCGATCGACGAGGAATTCCGCGCGTTCGTGCGCAAGCTGATTTCGTATATGACGGAAGATCCGCGTTCGATCTCGGTGGGCCTCGACTTCCTGTTCATCGCCAAGGCAATCGAGCGGATCGGCGACCACGCGAAGAACATCGCGGAATTCATCATCTACATCGTCAAGGGTACCGACGTGCGGCACCAGTCGCGCGACACGCTCGAACGCGAAGCGCTCAGCTAATCCAGAGATAAGGAACAGAGGTGCCGATGCCCAGCAGCATTCTCGTCATTGAAGATGAGCCCGCCATTTCCGAACTGATTTCGGTCAATCTTCAACACGCCGGGCACTGCCCGATTCGCGCGTACAACGCGGAGCAGGCGCACAACCTGATCAGCGACGTACTGCCCGATCTCGTGCTGCTCGACTGGATGTTGCCGGGTAAATCGGGTATTTCGTTCGCGCGCGATCTGCGCAACAACGAGCGTACGAAGCATATCCCGATCATCATGCTGACCGCGCGAGGCGACGAGCAGGACAAGGTGCTCGGCCTCGAGATCGGCGCCGACGACTACGTGACGAAGCCGTTCTCGCCGAAGGAACTGATGGCGCGCATCAAGGCGGTGCTGCGCCGCCGCGCGCCGCAGCTGACCGAAGACGTGGTCGCAATCAACGGCCTGAAGCTCGATCCGGCCACGCACCGCGTCGCCGCGCATGCGGAAGGCAGCGAGATCAAGCTCGATCTCGGCCCGACCGAATTCCGTCTGCTGCACTTCTTCATGACTCACCCGGAGCGCGTGCACAGCCGCACGCAACTGCTCGATCAGGTGTGGGGCGATCACGTGTTCGTCGAAGAGCGGACCGTCGATGTGCATATCAAGCGTCTGCGCGCGGCACTCAAGCCGGCCGGGTGCGATGCTATGATTGAAACGGTACGCGGCAGCGGTTACCGGCTGGCGAAGAGCGCCTGATAGCCGTCGGCGGCGCGCTGCATTGCACGGCGCTGTGCCGCCGTACCTCCTCCTGCGCTGTATTTTCTCTTCGATCGCTAGACCATGAACATCATCTGGGCGCGCTCCATCGTGTCGGTCGTGCTGCTTGCTGTTCTGTGCGCGGTGGTCGGCGCACTGCTGAACGTCAAGGCAGGGCTCGCTCTCGCCATCGTCCTGCTGCTCGCACAGAGTGTCTTCAGTACCTTCCACAAGCAGCGTCTGTGGCGTCTGCTCGACGCGCCGGTGTACGGCGAAGTGCCGAGCGCCCCCGGCATCTGGGGCGAAATCTATTACCGTCTGCACAAGCTCGCGAAGCGCTGGCATGCCCAGGTGCGCCAGGTCGAGCAGCAGCATTCGCGTTTCATCCAGGCGATCCAGGCGTCGCCTAACGGTGTCGCGATGCTCGACGATCATGATCAGATCGAGTGGTGCAACGCGATTTCCGAAAGCCACTTTGGACTCGATGCGAAGCGCGATCTGCGTCAGCACATCACGCATCTGGTGCGTCATCCGGATTTCGTGCGCTATCTGAATTCGCATCGGTACGAAGAAATGCTGATCATGCGCGGCATGGGCGACAAGCGCCAGAACGTGCTGTCGGTGCAGGTGTTTCCTTACGGCGACAATCGCAAGCTCGTACTGTCGCAGGACATCACCGAGCTCGAGCGCACCGATGCGATGCGGCGTGACTTCGTCGCCAACGTGTCGCACGAATTGAAAACGCCGCTGACCGTGTTGTCCGGCTTTCTCGAGACGATGCGCGAGCTGCCGTTGGGCGAAGCCGAGCGCGCGCGTTATCTCGAGCTGATGGAGCAGCAGGCGTCGCGCATGCGTCATATCGTCAGCGATCTGCTCGTGCTCGCGACGCTCGAAGGCGACAACAAGCCGCCGAGCGATCAGATGATCGACATGCGCGCGGTGTTGCGGCATCTGCATGACGACGCGCAGAGCCTGTCCAGCGATCATCACAAGATCGTCTTCGATGCCGACGAAGCGCTGACCGTCACCGGCGTCGAAACCGAGATTTTCAGCGCATTCGGCAATCTGGTGACGAACGCGATCCGCTACACGCCGGACGGCGGCTCGATCAAGGTTAACTGGCGTGCGCAGGGTGGCCATGCGGTATTCTCGGTCACCGATAGCGGCTTCGGCATTCCGGCCGCCGATATCCCGCGGCTCACCGAGCGCTTTTATCGCGTCGATCGCAGCCGTTCGCGCGACACGGGCGGCACCGGGCTCGGTCTCGCGATCGTCAAGCACGTACTGCAACGGCACGATGCGCAACTCGACGTGAAGAGCGAAGAAGGGCGCGGCAGCACGTTCACGGTGCGCTTTCCGGTGTATCGGACGGCGCGCTGTCAAACCGCACAGGTTTGAACGCGGCAGTCACCCGAAACGCGGGCGACTACGAACAGAACTTGCCGAGCAGACTCATCTGAGCATTGCGCGACGCCTTGCCAGGCCGGCGCCGGCGATAGTGACCGTCGCTCTGCATCAACCAGGCCGACTGGTTGTCGCCGAGAAACGCCGACAGCCCTTCCGCGATCACGCGCCGCTTCAGTCGCCGGTTGTTGACCGGGAATGCGACTTCGACGCGCCGGAACAGATTGCGATCCATCCAGTCCGCGCTCGACAGATAGACCTGTTCCTTGCCGCCGTCGTAGAAGTAGTAGATGCGATGGTGTTCGAGAAAGCGCCCGACGATCGAGCGCACCGTGATGTTCTCGGAGAGCCCTTGCACACCCGGCTGCAGCGAGCACACGCCGCGCACGATCAGATCGATCTTCACGCCGGCCTGCGATGCTTCGTACAGCTCGGCGATCACCGTCGGCTCGAGCAGCGCATTCATCTTCGCGACGATGCGCGCCTTCTTGCCCGCGCGCGCATGCTCGGCTTCCTTGCGGATCGCGTCGACGAGCTTCGGATGCAGCGTGAACGGCGACTGCCACAGCTCGTGCAGCTTCAGCTCGCCGCCGATGCCGGTGAGCTGCTGGAACACATGGTGCACGTCCTCGCAGATCTTCTGATCGGCGGTCATCAGACCGAAATCGGTATAGAGGCGCGCGGTGCGCGGGTGATAGTTGCCCGTGCCGAGGTGCACGTAGCGCTTCAGGCTCGCCTTGCCGCCCGCCGACACGCGTCGCACGATCAGCATCATCTTCGCGTGGCATTTGTGGCCGACTACGCCGTAGACCACGTGCGCGCCGACCGCTTCGAGCTGCGAGGCCCAGTTGATGTTGGTTTCCTCGTCGAAGCGCGCGAGCAGCTCGACGACCACCGTGACTTCCTTGCCGTTGCGCGCGGCCTGCATCAGCGCATCCATCAGCGGCGAGTCGGTGCCGGTCCGATAGATGGTCTGCTTGATCGCCACCACGTTCGGGTCCTTGGCCGCCTGCAACAGCAGCTCGAGCACCGGCTGGAAGCTCTCGTACGGATGATGCAGCAGCACGTCGCCCTGATCGATCACGTCGAACATGCTCGCGCTGTTGGCGATCTGCCTCGGCGTCGACGGAATGTGCGGCACGAACTTCAGATCGGGCCGGTCGACCATCTCGGGCAGCTGCATCAGACGCACCAGATTGACGGGGCCGTTCACGTAATAGCAGTCCTTGTTCGACAGACCGCTTTCGTCGAGCAGGCGCCGCACCACATGCGTGGGCGTTTCCGCCGACACTTCGAGCCGCACCGCATTGCCCAGATGCCGCGCCGGCAGTTCGCCCTGCAACGCGACGCGCAGATTGGTGATTTCGTCTTCGTCGACGAACAGCTCGCTGTTGCGCGTGATGCGAAACTGATTGCAGCTGCGCACGAAGAGATTCGGAAACAGCTCGCCGACAAAGTGTTGAAGCAGCGAGCTCAGCAGCACGAAGCCATGCGGATAACCCGACAGCTCCTGCGGCATGCGCACGAGTCGCGGCAGCGCGCGCGGCGCCTGCACGATGCCCATCATCGCCTGACGGCCGAACGCGTCCTTGCCCTCGAGCTCGACGACGAAGTTCAGGCTCTTGTTCAGCACGCGCGGAAACGGATGCGCGGGGTCGAGACCGATCGGCGTGAGCACCGGCAGCAGTTCGTTGAAGAAGTAGTTGCGCGCCCATTCGGTCTGCGCGTCGCTCCAGGCTTCGTTGCCGTGGAAATAGATGCCTTCCTGTTCGAGCGCGGTGAGCACCGTGTCGTGCAGCATCGTGTACTGGCGATGCACGAGCTTCTGCGCACGTTCGACGACGAGGTCGTACATGTGAAGCAGCGACATGCCGTCGGGCGACAATGCGCCGGGGTTGTCGCCCATCTGTTCCTGAAGCCCGGCCATGCGGACTTCGAAGAATTCGTCGAGGTTGCTACTGGTGATGCAGATAAAGCGGAGACGTTCGAGCAAGGGGACGGCGGGATCGGCGGCTTGCGCCAGCACACGCTCGTTGAAACCCAGAATGCCCAGCTCGCGATTCAATAGGGGATAGCGGACGGACATCGGCGGCGAGATTGGAATGTCTGAAATGGAGACGGAAAGACGCTCGGAAAATCTCACGGTTTGATGACGTCCTGATGACATCGGCGATGTTTTTAACATTTTATGCCGCAATCGTCGTCTGTCGTCAATATGACGCGCTACCTATGCGACGATACCGAACTCCCTGCGCCGCGAGGTGACACCGTGAAGGCTGCTACGCTTAGAATGGCGTCTTTGAACAGTGCGGCTGGCCGCGACGCGCACCATGCGCCGAAGGCGCCGGGCAGGCGCGTGGCGCTGCCGGAGTCCGCCGTCACGCCCTCGGCCGCAGCCGCGGCGCTCGCGCGCATGGAGTACGCTTACCCGATGGTCAATCTTCCTCATCTCCTCGCCGCCGTCGATCTCGGTTCGAACAGCTTCCGGCTCATCGTGGGCCGGGTCGAGGAAACCGACGCGGGCAGCCAGATCTATCAGGTCGACGCCTTGCGCGAGCCGGTGCGGCTCGCGGCCGGGCTATCGAGCGACAAGATGCTCGATCGCGCATCGCAGGTGCGTGGCTGGGATGCGCTGAAGCGCTTCGGCGAGCGGTTGCGCGATTTTCATCCGGACCACGTGCGCGCGGTCGCGACCAATACGCTGCGCATCGCGAAGAATGCGAGCGAATTTCTCGGCGAAGCGCAGGCCGCGCTCGGTTTTCCGATCGAAGTGATCGCCGGGCGCGAGGAAGCGCGCCTGATTTATGCGGGCGCCGCGCACTCGGTGCCGGCGAGCGCGGGCAAGCGGCTCGTCGTCGATATCGGCGGTGGCTCGACGGAATTCATCATCGGCTCGCACTACACGCCGATCATGATGGAGAGCTTGTATATCGGCTGCGTGAGCCATAGCCGCGCGTTTTTCCCGGCCGGGAACGTCGACGAGTACACGATGCGCCAGGCCGAGCTCGCCGCGCGCCGCGAAATCCAGATCATTTCCGCCGAATACAAGAAGACCGGCTGGGAGCAGGCGATCGGCTCGTCGGGCACCGCGCGCGCTCTCGCCGAACTGGTCGAGGCGAACAATTTCAACGATGCGGGCGTCACCCACGGCATTTCGCGCGGCGGCCTCGAGCGGCTCAAGCGCGCGCTGATCAAGGCCGAAAACGTCAACCGGCTGAAACTGATTGCGCTGAAGAGCGACCGCGTGCCGGTGCTCGCGGGCGGGCTGTCGATCATGATCGCGGTGTTCGACGAACTGGGCGTCGACTATGTCGACACCACCGACGGCGCGCTGCGCCTCGGCGTCATGTACGACCTGCTCGGCCGTTCGCAGCACGAGGACATGCGTACGGTGACGGTCGGGGGCTTCATGCGCCGCTATGGCGTCGATCGCCCGCAGGCGGGGCGCATCGGCGATCTGTCGACGAGCTTCTACGACCAGTTCGTCGAACCGGACGAGGAACGCCGCGCGGAAAACCGCATGTTCATCGGCTGGGCGGCGTCGCTACACGAAATCGGGCTGTCGATCTCGCATAGCGCGTATCACAAACACTCGGCTTATATCGCGAGCAATGCCGACATGCCGGGCTTTTCGCGTACCGACCAGGCGCGCCTCGCCGCGCTCGTGCTCGGCCACGCGGGCAAGCTCGGCAAGCTGTCGCAGACGCGCGACGTCGAATGGCCGCTGCTGTTCTGTCTGCGGCTCGCGGCGTTGCTGTGCCGTCGACGCGCGGACGTCGGCCTGCCGGGCATCACGGTTGCCCAGGCGAACGGCGGTTACGAGGTGCGTTTGCCGAACGAGTGGGTCGCCAACAATCCGTTGACGGATTACAGCCTGATCCAGGAGGCGGCGGAGTGGGAGAAAGTCGGGATTCCGTACCGGGTCGTTTATACGGACGATTGACGCGATGCGGATCGACGCACGCGTCGATTCGCGGCGTGTGCACGAACAAAAAAAGCCCTGCAAATGCAGGGCTTTTTCGTATCTCGGCGCCTCTTATCGCGGCAACGCATCGCCGAGGAAGTGCCGCGCATAGCGCGCGTTGATATCGGACAGACGGAACAGCGTCAGGAAATCCGCGGTATTGAAGTCGGGGTCCCACGCCGGTGCGCCGCAAATCTTCGCGCCGAGACGCAAGTAGCCCTTCACGAGCGGGGGCGGCGCGACGGCGGCACCCGTCTGCAGTTCGTCGACCGGCAGCGGCGTATGCGGGAACGCGCGATATTCGGGCGCGGTCAGTGCGTTGTCGCGCAGCGAGCAATACAGGTTCGCCGCATAGTGGCCGCCGTCGGCCATCGCGACGCTCGCGCAGCCGAGCATCGTCTCGTAGCCGTTGTGCTTCATGTACGCGGCGAGCCCAGCCCATAGCGACATGATCACCGAGCCGCTGCGATAGTCCGGATGCACGCACGAGCGGCCGACCTCGACCATCTTCGCGCGCAGATGCGTGAGACGCGACACGTCGAACTCGCTTTCCGCATATAGACGGCCGATGCGCGCGGCCTGATGCGGCGGCAGAGCGCGATACGTGCCGACTACTTTCAACGTGTCGAGATCGCGTACCAGCAAATGGTCGCAGTACGAATCGAAGGCATCGACGTCGAGGCCCGCGGGGCCGCTGAGGCGTGCGCCCATTTCGTCGGCGAAGACGCGATAGCGTAGACGCTGCGCTTCACGCAGCTCTTCGTCGGTACGCGCCCACGACACTTGCAGGCGATGCTGCGCGGTGACCGTTTCCTCGGCGCGCGGCAGACGGCGCGGTTCGAAAAGCGAGGCGAAGGGCAGGGTGGGCGTCGGCAGTTCTCGCATTGGCTGTCCTGGTCGAAAAGAGTGAGGATTTCTTTTTTCGCCAATGTAGTAACGCGCGGTGACGCTCGCATGGCAAAGCCGTGACGATTGGATGACTGCCCGTAAGCCCTCGCGTGGGTGCCTGTAATGTCGGAGGTGTCGCGCGACACGCGCGCTTAGATCAGATCGGGGCTGATGGCGGCGCGCAACACCGCCTCATCTTCGCCGTTGCGCTCGCGGCTCTCGATCCACCAGATGCCGGCTTTTTTCAGTGGCCAGCTCGCGCGGCTGTCGCCGAGCAGTTGCGCGGCGACGTGGCCGAGCGTCGGTTGATGGCCGACGATCACCACGGTTTGCGCGATGCCGCCGGGCCAGCCAGCCGCTTCCAGGACGTCGTTCGCGCTCGCGTTCGGCGCGAGTTCGCGCACGACGCGGTACTGGTCGCTCAATGTCTCGGCGGTCTGGATGGTGCGCACGGCGGGGCTCGCGAGTATGACCGCGTCGTCGGGCAAACGGGCGCGCAGCCATTTCGCGGCGTTCTGCGCCTGCTTGCGGCCGCGCGTGGTGAGCGCGCGGGAGAGATCGCTCGCGGCGACATCTTCTGCTTCGGCGTGACGCCAGAGGATCAGGTCCATGGGAGTCTCCTTTTTGAGCGGCTTGGGATGGCGTTGCGGCGGGCTTGCGCGTCTTCGCGGCGAGGTACCTGCCTCGAGCACTGTCGCATGCGCAGGTGATGATTTGCAAGGCGAGTGCCTGACGGGTCGGCTGTCGGCGTCCACGTGAACGCGAGCCAAAAAAGCAAAAACCCGCGAAGCCGGAGGCTTCGCGGGTTTCGACCTGCTTTTCGTGGTCGGAGCGATAGGATTCGAACCTACGACCCTCTGATCCCAAATCAGATGCGCTACCAGGCTGCGCTACGCTCCGACGAATCCGGGATTATAGGGGGTGCGGGCAGGAGCGTCAATCCCTTGGCGGCACCAACCGCACGGGCAACGACGTTCACCGTAGCGGGCTCGCGCCGGCCTCGCGGTGGGCTATATACGCCCCATCAACAGCAGAACGATCACGATGATCAGCACGACGCCGACCAGTCCAGTCGGCCGATAGCCCCAGCCGCTGCTATACGGCCAGCTTGGCAACGCGCCGATCAGCAGCAGGATGAGCACGATTAGCAGGATGGTTCCGACGGTCATGGCGTTCTCCTTTTTGAGGGGGCCGCGAAATCGCTGGCCGCATCTTCACGCTGGTTTGGCGCGCGCGCCGCGACAGCAGACGCGCGTGTCGCGCGTCTGTTGCTGGATCGGAACCAGCAAGGCATGTGCCCATCACCCGTCAAGCTCGATGCAGTGAGGCCTTGGACGAAAGCGCAGAAGGAGAGAGCGACGCATGAAGCGTCGTCGTTCGATGTAGGTATGCCCAAAGAACCGGAAAGGCGTTGCGCACGTCCAGCGGACCTCGATGCGCGCAGGCGCCGCAACGCCGGTCAACGCGTCATCGAGCGGACGCACGACTGAGGCACCGTGACATGCCGGTGCCGCGGCCAGAGGTCATTCGGTCAGAGTCGAAGATCACCCGCATCAATGCCTTGGACGCCTCCAATGCGGCATATGTAGATGCTGATGCGTCCAGTGGTGCAGCATGCCCTCGCCATCGTGTTCACGCCGGTAGGCCCGCGATTCGAAAATCGACAACGCCACCAGCACGATCAGGCCTATTGCGAGCCCGATCAGGCCCGCGATCGATTCACCGTCCATGGCAGTCTCCCGGTAGGTTCAGCCATGAACCCATAGTAGCGCAGGTCCGGCGAAATCTCACGAAATGGAACGAGCGACGCTCAAGGTGTGTGATGGCGTCGCCGAACGCGCTTTGCGGTTAGACTCTCGGCGCGCCGGCGGACGTCCGCCATCGCTTTGTCCCGGAGACGATTGCAAAATGACCCGCGTTCTGACTCTTGCCTTGCTGTTGTGCGCCGGCGTCGCCGGCTGTGCGGACAATCCGTCCGCGCATCGCGGCAGCCCACCACATGATCCCGCCGACTACCACGGCGTGCCCACCGACGATCGGCCGCCGGCGATGGTGCCCGCGCCCGTCGCACAGTGAGCGCTCGTTGAAGCGAAAACGATCGGGAAAGGGCGGGGAAAGCGAAGCACCGGCGCGGGCACGCCGGCACTTCTGACCCGCGCCGACTGTTCGCGCGGAGAGCACGGGCTGAGAGCATTCCAGAACGCGCTCGTTATGCGATAGGTATGCGCTTGTTTCAAGCCGTAACGGTCTGTCGTCCGCCGAATGCCAACGGTGCCCAGCGCACCGCGCTAGGCGGCCGCAATCCCCGGCGACACGCCCGGCAGGTAACGCGCGAGCGTTGCGCCACGCGTGGCCATGAAGATCAGCAGCGCGATCCACAGCCCGTGATTGCCGTGCCACGCGAGCAATGCCGACGACGCTGCCACGAACACCGCAAGCGACACCACCATCGACATCATCAGCTCGCGCGTTCGCGTCGCGCCGATGAACACGCCGTCGAGCAGGAAGCCCCACACCGAAATGACCGGCGACAGCGCCGCCCACGGCAGATAGGTTTCGGCCGCGGCACGCACGGCGGCCTGATCGGTCAGCCGCTCGATGATCCACGCGCCCGCGCCCCAGTACACGCACGAGAAGCCGATCGCGCCGAGCGCCGACCACAGCGCGGTGACCTTGACTGCCTGCGCGAACGCGTGACGATCGCGCGCACCGATCGCCGCGCCGACCAGCGCCTCGGCCGCGTGCGCGAAACCGTCGAGCCCGTACGCCATGAAGGTCTGGAAATTGAGTAGCAATGCGTTCGCGGCGAGCGTCGCGTCGCCTTGCCGCGCGCCGAGATGCGCGAACCAGCCGAACGACGACAGCAGGCACAGCGTGCGCACGAAGATGTCGCGATTGAGCACGACGAGCCGCTTCAGCGCGGCGGCGTCGAACAAGGCGGCGCGATTCAGCGCGGGCAGGCCGCGCGGCCTGCCGTGCCATAGCAGGGCGAGCCCGAGCACGAAGCCGAGCGCGTCGGCGGTCGCGGTAGCCGCGCCGATGCCGGCCACGCCCCAATGAAACGCGTACACGTACAGCAGCACCGCGGCGATGTTCACGCTGTTGATGAAGACCTGCGACAGCAATGCAAGCCGCACCTGCTGCGTGCCGAGCAGCCAGCCGAGTATCACGTAGTTGCCGAGCGCGAGCGGCGCGGCCCAGACGCGCGCGTGGCAATAAGCCTGCGCGTGCCGCTGCACGGCGTCGCTGCCGCCGATCGCCCGCAGCGCATAGTCGATCAGCGGTTGCTGCACGAGCAGCACCAGCGCGCCGATCGCGGCCGCCATCAGCAGTGCGCGCACGACGGTGTTGCGCAACTCGTCGCTGCGGCCCGCGCCGTGCGCCTGCGCGACGAGGCCGGTCGTGCCCATGCGCAGGAAGCCGAAGCCCCAGAACACGAAGTTGAAGAAGAGCCCGCCGAGCGCGACGCCGCCGAGGTAAGAGGCGCTGTCCAGATGACCAGCGACGGCGGTGTCGACCGCGCCGAGGATCGGTTGCGTCAGATTCGCGAGGACGATCGGCAACGCGAGCGCGAGCACCCGGCGATGCCAGCACACCGGCAGCGCGGGCGCGCTGGCTGGGTGTGCGGCGGTTTCGGATCGCGCGGCGGGGGGCATACCGGCATCGGGCGTCCTCGCGTCGTTCAAGAGCGCTCCTGCACGCACACCCAAGGAGAGACGACGACGGCCCACAACTCGGGGTCGCGCGCGGCGAAATCGGCGGCCGTCTCCGACTGCACGCGCACGACGAGGCCGGAGGACAACCATTGGGCGACCCGGGTGGTGTCGTCGTTGGCGATCGCTTCGGCGACGCTCACGAGATCGAGGTCGCGCGCGACGTGCAGCAGTATGCCGCGCGCAAAGAAACGTTCGAGTTCGCTCCAGCCGATCTTGGCGGTTTCGCCGAGCAGCTTCGCATAAAGGGGGCTTTGGGAGGCGTCGTTGGAAGTCATCGTGGACAGGGTCGGACGGGGCCGTCACTATAAACTATTGGCAAGGACCGGCGGGCCGCGTGGCGGCCTTGCGCAACGCGCCGGACGGCCTTTTACGCAGCGCGGACTGAATCGGATTCTGAACCTGGATGCCGGCGGATTCAACGACGGCGGCACACGAGGCGTGCCGCCTATCAGCACCGGCTATTAATCGTCCGAATATTCAAAACTGAAACGAGTTTGAATGCGGTTTCAATATTGTCGGCGGAATTGTCAATGTTAAATATTTCACTATTCGCGAATTTGTTGTGAAGAAGTATCGACGCTTATTCGGAAGGCGTTTCCGCGACTAATCGATGCGTTACGTGCGTTTCCGCACCAAGTTAATATTCGCAAGCGAAAGCGGCGTTATTGCCGGATGAGTTAGTGTTATTCGGCCAGACGTCTTTCCTCTGCTGGTTTGGCGGGACTTTCCGCCGATAGCCCGGGAGCATTAGCCGGTGCGATACTCCGACATTCCTGGTTTGAATGATTTGGCGTGTGGAGTATCCCAGCTGCGGCGCATTAAGCCGGTCTGATTCCGACATTTCCGATTCACGGATTGCGGAATCCGTACGCCGTGTAACATTGGCTGCAAAATTAATCCATTGCGCTTGGAAATGCGGATTGTTAGATTTCGTTCTGGCGCATGGTGAACCGGTCCTTTGCCGATATGCGCCGAACCCCCGTTAGCCCGGCCTCGTGCCGGGCTTTTTTTTTAATGGATTTACGCGGATGTTTAACCTGCCGCAGCGATCTTCACCGCGAATTCACATGTGCGGCCGATGATGGCGGATTATTTTTTTCGGCGCGAGACTCATGACTGGGGTGATCATTTTTGTCGGCGTGTGGCTAATCGCGCTCGCGTTGCTGGTGCGCTTCGCCGCGCGCATCGATCCGCGCTCCGGGCGCTGGCGACGCCGCTAAGCGGTGACGCTCGGCGGCCGTGCGTGCCGCACGGCGCGCTGCCTTTTACTGCTTGCAGCGGATGACCATCGAACGGTTTTTCACATTCGCGCCGAAAATCCCACCGATCGTGCCGCCCGACGTCGCGCCGTTGTCGACGTCTTTCGAAACCACGTCGTACCCGTAGTTGCCGCAGGTTTCGCCCGCGCGCTTGTAGCACTCGGCCCAGCTCGTGCTGGCATCGCTGCCGCTGCAGTTGATCGCGAAGCCGGTGTCGCCGCTCGGCAGATAGGTCATCGTGGTCGTGGTCGAGCAGCCGCCGAGGCCGCCGAGCGTCAGGAGGCCAAGACTGATCGTTGCAGCCGTCGCGACGCGCGCCAATGGGCTTTTCATTTCAGATTCCTTGCGAATAACGGAAGGGCGTGGCGCGCAGCCACGCCGCTTCGAATTGAGCGTTTATAGCACGGCGGGTTCCCGCGCCCGCCGCCTAGCGCGGTGGCAGTTCTTTCGACGGATCGATCGAGCGGCCCTGGTAGCGCAGTTCGAAATGCAGCATCACGCGATCGGTATCGGTGTCGCCCATTTCGGCGATTTTCTGGCCGCGCTTGACCGATTCGCCTTCCTTCACCAACAGCGCGCGGTTATGCGCGTAAGCGGTCAGATAGTCGGCGTTGTGCTTGAGGATCAGCAGATTGCCGTAGCCGCGCAGACCGTTGCCCGCATAGACGACGGTGCCAGGCGCCGCCGCGACGATGGGCGTGCCGGCCGCCGCGGCAATATCGATACCCTTCGAGTTGCCGCCGTCGAAACGGCGGAACACCGTACCGTCGGCCGGCCATACCAGCGAGATCGGCGCGGGCGCGGTCGCCGGCGCAGTGTCCGCGGGCGCAGGACGCGGCGCGACCGCCACGCTCGCGCTGCCACTGCTGCTATCGCCACCGCCGCTGCGGATCGCGCCACTCGTCGACGCCGCGCCGCCTGGCGGCGCGACGCGCAGCACCTGGCCGACCTCGATGCGGTCGGGATTGGTCAGGTTGTTCCAGCGTGCGATGTTCTGCACCGATTGCCGGTTGCCGCGCGCGATTTTCGACAGCGTGTCGCCCCGTTCGACCCGGTAGTAGCCCGGCCCCACCGGCGCCGACCCGCACGCGGTGAGCAGCGCGAGCAATGCCGCGCAGCCGAGTCGTTTGATTCTTGTTGTTTCCAGCATTGGACCTCGCAAAGCACTGCCGCGCGCTGATCCCGATCACGCGGGATAGACAGACAAAGCGTTCGATTCTAACGGTTTTGTGTTGCGCCCCCCGGCGAGGGGGGCGAAGTGGCGGGCGCCGCTTCGAGCGGCTCGCCGCCGGCGCCGGCGTATCAGCTGGTCTTCTCGACGGTAATGCGCAGTGCCGCCGTTTCGGTTTGTCCCGGCTCGAGCCAGCGCAAACCTCGGCCGTTGTGGATCGCATCGGGCAACCCCAGCCACGGCTCCACGCAGTAAAAGTCCGACTGCGGCGTTTCAGTCCACGTCGTCACCGCGTACCAGGGCACCGAGCCGGGCCGCTGCAGATCGATCGTGATCACGCGATCGATGCCCGGCGCCTCGACCCTCACCGGTCGATCGGGCGTGCCGGTCAGGCAATGGAAGCGATCGTAGATCCGGTCTTCGTCGAGCGTGTAGCTCGCTTCGCCCGGCTCGGCGGGGCTGATCGAGCCGTCCTCGAGCTGACGGCACCGCTCGGTGCGCGGCAGTTCGATCATCGTTTGCGCGCGCTGCGTGTGCGGCAGCGTGAAGTAGAAGTGATGGCCGGCGTAGTAAGGCAGGCGCGCGTCGCCGGTATTGGTGGTGGTCAGCGTCACGTCGAGCGTGCGCGGATCGATGAGCTCGTAGGCGGCCTCGAAGCGGAAGCCGAACGGATAGGAGCCGCGGGTCGCTTCACTGTCGGTCAGAACCATCCGCAGGCCGGCGCCATGCACGTCGGCGTGAGGCTCGAACGGCAGGTCGCGCGCGAAGCCGTGCATCGGCAGCTCGCGCACGGTGCCCCGCGCGTCACGCCAATAGCCGATCTTGCCGTCGACGCGATGACGGCCGAGAAATGGAAACAGCAGCGGATTGCCGCCGCGAATCCGCGCGGGCACGCTCCAGTCGGCGTGCTCGGGCCAGTGAATCACCTCTTCGCCGTCGATCGTCCACGACAGCAGACGGCCGCCGGCTTGCGGCGAAAAACGGAGCACCGAGGCGTCCTGGGCGATCTCGAGAATGTCCTGTTCCGGGGAGAGGGGCATGGTCAATAGCTAGCCAGATAGAGGTTGAGGGTCGCGCAAAGCGGCCGCGTGGGTCGGCCGTTGCATCTGCATCGAAGCGGCGTTTTGCGCCATTCGCGGCGACAGCGTCTCGCGCGGCGAAACCGCGATTTTGCGCTGCTTTGCGCTACGGGGAAACCCTTCCCGGGAAATTGCGGGTGTCGGAAAAGGGCGAATCCTATTGATAATCCGTCGGAGCGTCCGGTCCATCCGACTCCCGGGCGAATCGGCTCAGGAGGCATCATGGATCTCGCAATGGCAATGGCGGTGGGCTTATTCGGAATATTCACCGCCAGCACGTACTATTTCTTCCACTCTCTCAAGCGCTGATCCGCTGGTTTCATTCCCTGCTTTCGCAGCACGCGCGCGACGAATCCGCCGCCCGCTTTCTTGCTCTCGCGTAACAACGGTGTCGAGTTGTGACGCGGCGCGTCAATATCTCTCCGAATGTGGCCTAACCGCTTGGCGCTGGGTGTGCAGCCAGGCATAATCGGTGCGCCTTTGACGCGCCGGCTCCCCCTTTTGTGCGGCGCGCAGTTCCCGACACTTTGCTTACAAGGACCGCCGCGTGAACCTGTCGTTTCTCATTTTTCTGAGCGTGCTGCAAGGCGTTACCGAACTGTTTCCGGTGAGCAGCCTTGGCCACACGCTGCTCGTGCCAGCCCTGTTCGACATGCATATCGACAAGCATGCGCCGCAACTGCTGCCGTTCCTCGTCGCCCTGCATCTCGGCACCGCGTTCGCGCTGCTGTGGTACTTCCGCGCGCGCTGGTACGCGCTGGTGCGCGGTTTCTTCGCGTCGCTCGGCGGCCGCCGCAACGACGACGGTCACATGATGTGGGCGCTGATCATCGGTACGATTCCGGCGGGCCTTGTCGGTCTCGTGCTGGAAAAGCGCCTCGAGGCGCTTTTTCATGATTTGCGGATCGTCGCGATTGCGTTGATCGTGAATGGCGCGCTGCTGTGGTTCGGCGATCGTCTGCAACGCGCGCGCGCGCATCAACCGCCGGAAAAGCTGACGTTCCGCCAGGCGTTCTTCGTCGGCCTCGCGCAGATCGGCGCGCTGATTCCGGGCTTCTCGCGCAGTGGCCTGACGATGATCGCCGGCAATGCGGCCGGCCTCACCACCGAGAAAGCCGCCGAGTTTTCGTTCTTGCTCGGCACGCCGATCATTTTCGCGGCTGGCGTACTCGAACTGCCGAAGCTGCTTCACGCGCCGAGCCAGCTTGCCGACGCGGTGCTCGGCGGCGTGCTGACCGCGATCGCAGCGTACCTGAGCGTGCGTTTCCTGATGCGCTATTTCGAAGGCCGCGGACGTCTCGCGTCGTTCGGCGCGTACTGCGCGATCGCGGGGATCCTGTTCCTCGGCTGGTTCATGCTGCATCCGCAGCCGGTCTGAGCGCGCCGGGCGATCGGTTATAATCCGGGCCCGGTTGGTTGCAGGTCAGTTAGAATTTTAGTTTGTGGGAATTCGGGCGGCTCGCCGCGAGTGCCGGTTTCATGCAGATATCGATCCATACGGCAGTAGCTCAGCTGGATAGAGCATCGGCCTTCTAAGCCGAGGGTCGGGGGTTCGAGCCCCTCCTGCCGTACCAGAATCATCGAAGGGTTACAGGTTTCGCGCCTGTAACCCTTTTTTGTTTTTGTGCAATGTTGCGCGCCCGGTGGCTGCCAGGCTGTCGCGTGTTCGTACGGCTCGCTTCGGGTGTTTCCCGACTCAGGAAATCGCGCGCGGCGCCGTTAATTCAACAGAACCGTGTGACGCACCGCGATGGAGGAATCAGCGTGAACCGACTTAGCCTCAACACCAAACTCTGGCTCGCGCTGCTGATTACGTGGCTCGGCCTGCTCGGCCTCGGCGGCTGGGCCGCATGGCAGTCGCGCGCGACGATGCTGGCCGAGCGCAAGTCGGCGGTGCAGAACGTCGTGGAAAGCGCGTACGGCATCGTCGCCGACTACGCGCAGCGCGCCGACCAGCACGAGCTGACGCCCGAACAGGCGCGGCAGCAGGCGCTGGCGCGGCTCTCCGCGATGCGCTACCCCGGCAGCGGCTACATGATCGTGTCGACTGCCACGCCGGTCGTGATCATGCATCCGATGCTCGCCGATCTGCGCAACAAGGACGTGTCGCACTACGCGGACAGCGACGGCAAGCTGCTGTTCGTCGAAATGGTCAAGGTCGCGCAGGCGCACGGGCAGGGCTTCGTCGATTACATGGGCCGCCTCGCCGGCAACAACGAGCGCGTGCCGAAGATCAGCTTCGTCAAGCGCTTTGCCGCGTGGGACTGGTTTCTGATTTCGGGTGTCTACGTCAACGACATCGACGCGGCGTTCCGCGCCGACCTGCTGCGCTATCTGCTGACGATCCTGGTGATCGGCAGCTTCAGCACCGTCGCGCTCGTGCTGATCATCCGCAACGTGAAGCGCAGTCTCGGCGGCGAGCCCGCCTATGCGGCGAGCGTCGCGGAGACGATCGCCGACGGCGATCTGTCGTGCCCGGTCACGCTGGCCGGCGACGATCAGGAAAGCATGCTGTTCGCGATGCAGCGCATGCAAAGCCGCCTCGCCGACGCGATCCGGCGCATTCGCGGCGGCACCGAAACGATCACGGTCGCGGCCGAAGAGATCGCCGCGGGCAATCTCGATCTGTCGGCGCGAACGGAACAGCAGGCGTCGTCGCTCGGCGAAACGGCCGCGAGCATGGAGCAGCTGACGGCGACCGTCAAGCAGAACGCCGACAACGCGCTGCAGGCCAATCGCATGGCGCGCTCGGCGTCGCAGCTCGCGGGCGAGGGCGGCGAGGCCGTGCAGCACGTCGTCGCGAACATGCAGAGCATCGCGGCGAGCTCGGCGCGGGTGGTCGATATCATCGGCGTGATCGAAAGCATCGCGTTTCAGACCAACATCCTCGCGCTGAACGCGGCCGTCGAAGCCGCGCGCGCCGGCGAGGAGGGCCGCGGCTTCGCGGTCGTCGCGGGCGAGGTGCGCAACCTCGCGCGCCGCAGCGCCGACGCGGCCAAGGAGATCAAGACGTTGATCGAGGATTCGGTCGCGCGCGTCGGCAGCGGCAAGACGCTCGTCGAGAAGGCGGGCGGCACGATGGAGTCGCTCGTCGATGCGGTGAAGCGTGTGACCGACATCATCAGCGAGATTTCCGCCGCGTCCGACGAGCAGAGCCGCGGCATCGAGCAGGTCAATCTCGCGATTGCGCAGATGGACGAGACCACCCAGCAGAACGCGGCGATGGTCGAACAGGCGGCGGCCGCCGCGCAGTCGATGCAGGAGCAGGCGCAGATGCTGCGCGACGTCGTCAACGCGTTCCGCCTGCAGGGGACGGCCGCCGCGCGTTGATGGCCGCGTCGATGGCGCGCTGCCTGCCGAAGTGTGCATGCTATGCTTTTGAGGTCAGGATCAAAAGCCGCCGTGCGCCCGTGCGCGCCGTGCACACTTCGAGGAGAGTCCTACATGTCGACGCGAACCCGTGTGCTGTTCCACCTCAGTGCCGCGAGCCTCCTGCTCGGCGCGGCGATCGGCGCGCAAGCGGCGAACCTCGGCTTTCTGGGCGACACGCCGATCACCTATATGAGACAGCGTGACAACGACTCGATCAAGCATGCGGTCATGAGCGCGCTCAATGACAGGAAGGACGGCGAGAGCTTCACGTGGGTCAACGACGGCACCGGCAATAGCGTGAAGATCGACGCGACCATCTCGATGGACAGCACCTCGACCGAAGGCGCACGCACGTGCCGCACCCTCGGGGTCGTACTCAATGCGAAAGGGCAATCGATGAACCTGCGTCCGAACTTCTGCAAGGAAGGTGGCGCCTGGCAGCTGCAGAAGCGTTGAGCATGCGTGAGCGCGGCGCGAGAGGTGGATGCAGTGAGGCTGCGCGATGAGCCCGCGAATCGTCTCGTGCGGGATCGTGCTGCTCGATCCCGACGGACGCGTGCTGCTCGCGCATGCCACCGAAACGACGCACTGGGACATCCCGAAAGGCCAGGGCGAGGACGGCGAGGCGCCGCACGTGACGGCGCTGCGCGAGATGGTCGAGGAAACCGGCATCGCGCTCGAGGCCGATCGGCTGAAGGATCTCGGCTTGTTCGTCTACCGGCGCGACAAGGACCTGCATCTGTTCGCGGCCCGCGCGGGTGCCGGCGAGCTCGATCTGAGCACGTGCACCTGCACGTCGCTGTTTCCGCGCCGCTCGGACGGCACGCTGATCCCCGAAATGGATGATTACCGCTGGGCGTCGATCGAAGAGGTGCCGCGCTATGCGAGCCGTAGTCTGACGCGGCTCTTCGAGACGACGCTGTCGCTCACGGAGTTGCACCGGTCGCTATAGACGGCGCACGCCGCCTTCAATCGAGCGCGTGGTCGTTCGGATGCGCGAACAACGCGCGGTTCTGCTCCGACAGCGGGAAATTGACGTTGATGCCATGCGGCGGAATCGGCTGCGTGAACCACTGCCGATACAGACGCTCGGCGTCGCCGGACGTCTGCGAGCGCACGATCACGCGATTCACGAGCGCGCGGAACGGCTCGTCGCCCTTGCGGAACATGCACGCATAAACCTCGTAGCCAAGCGGCGTGCCCGTCACGATGAAATCGTCGGGATGCGGGTCGGTCGCCTTGAAACCGTAGACGATCGGCTCGTCCATCACGAACGCCACCGCGTGACCGTCCTTCATCTTGTTGAAGGCGTCCTGATGGTCGCGCACGCTCATGATGCGCATGTTCAGCTGCTTGTCGGTGTTGAGGCTGCGCAGCAGGCGCTCGTCGGACGTGCCGGCGGTCGTCACGACCGGCTTGCCGGCCAGATCGGGGAAATCGGTGATGCCGCTGTTCCTGCGCGTGATCATGCGCACCGCGTACTGGAAAAAGCTGTCTGAAAACGCGGCGACGTTTTCGCGCTCGACCGTGTGCGTGGTCGAGCCGCATTCGAGATCGATCTGGTTGTTCAGCAGCATCGGCATGCGGTTCGACGACGTGACCGTGACTTCGTGAACCCGCAGTTGCGCCATGCCGAGCGTTTTCCTGATTTCATCGACGATCTGCATCGCGATCGCCTGCGAGTAGCCGACCGTGCGCTTGCCGTCGAAGTACGAGAACGGGATCGACGCCTCTCGCACGCCGAGCATGACGACGCCGTCGTCGTGGATCTTTCTCAGCGTGCCGGTCAGTTCATCCGCGCGGGCGGGGCCGGTGAACGCGAGCACGCCGCAGGCGGCCAGCGTAAGCAGCACGCTGTGCATGCCGCGCAGCAGACGCGGGAAGCGTGAGCCGCACGCGCTCCGTGCGACGCGAACCCTGCCTTCAGACCCTTCCCCGTGGCGGTCTGCAACCTTCATCGGACCTCCCGGACCGGCGCGCTCGGGCGAGCGCGCAGTGAGTGTCGATCGAAACATCCGGCAACCCGGATGGGCCCGCAACGCCGGGCCCTCGCTGGCGCGGGCTCAGGCCGGCTTGCCCCAACTGTCGCGCAGACTGACGATGCGGTTGAATACGGGCTTACCCGGCTTCGAATCGACGCGGTCGGCGACGAAGTAGCCGTGGCGCTCGAACTGGTAGCGCTGCTCCGGCAGCGCATGGCGCGCGCCGGTTTCGAGGTAGGCCTGGACCACGCGTTTCGAGTCCGGATTCAGCGCTTCGAGGAAGTCGCGGCCGCCGGCGTCCGGTTGCGGTTCCTTGAACAGCCGGTCGTAGATGCGCACTTCGGCCGGGCATGCGGCCGCCGCGCTGACCCAGTGGATGTTGCCCTTGACCTTGTAATTGTTCGCGCCTTCGGTGCCCGATTTGCTGTCCGGGAAGTAGTTGCAGTGCACCGCGACGATATTGCCGTTTTCGTCCTTGTCCGCGTGCGTGCATTCGACCACGTAGCCGTAGCGCAGCCGCACCTTGTTGCCCGGGAACAGGCGGAAGTAGCCCTTCGGCGGCGTCTGCGTGAAGTCCTCGCGCTCGATCCACAGCTCGCGCGAAATCGGAAACTCGCGCATGCCCTGTTCCGGATGATGCGGATGCACCGGTGCGTGGCACGGCTCGGTGAGGCGTTCGGGGAAGTTGTCGATGATCAGCTTGACCGGATCGAGCACGGCGGCGATGCGCGGCGCCTTCTCGTCGAGATCGTCGCGCAGCGCGCCTTCGAACACGCTCATGTCGATCCACGAGTCGACCTTGGTCACGCCGATGCGCTCGCAGAACAGCTGGATCGACTCGGGCGTGAAGCCACGCCGGCGCAGGCCGACGATGGTCGGCATGCGTGGGTCGTCCCAGCCTTCCACATGGCCTTCGTTGACGAGTTGCAGCAGCTTGCGCTTGCTGGTGATCGCATAGGTCAGGTTCAGGCGCGAAAACTCGATTTGCTGCGGCAGCGGACGCCCGAAGACACCGGCCTCGGCGAGTTCGTTCAGGATCCAGTCGTACAGCGGCCGATGGTCTTCGAATTCGAGCGTGCACAGCGAATGCGTGATGTTTTCGAGCGCGTCCGAGATGCAGTGCGTGTAGTCGTACATCGGGTACACGCACCAGGTGTCGCCGGTACGGTAGTGATGCGCGAAGCGGATGCGATAGATGACCGGGTCGCGCATGTTGAAGTTCGGCGACGACATGTCGATCTTCGCGCGCAGCACGTGCTCGCCTTCCTTGAACTCGCCCGCCTTCATGCGGCGGAACAGGTCGAGGTTTTCCGCGACCGAACGCTCGCGGAAGCGCGACGGCGTGCCGACTTCGGCGGCCGAGCCGCGGTTCGCGCGGATTTCCTCGGCCGACTGGCTATCCACGTAAGCCTTGCCGCGCTGGATCAGCAGCTCCGCGAACTCGTACAGCTTGTCGTAGTAGTCGCTCGCGAAGTACAGATGCTCGGTGCGGTCCTTTTCCCATTCGAAGCCGAGCCAGCGCACCGAGTCGATGATCGACTCGACGTACTCGACGCTTTCCTTCTCCGGATTGGTGTCGTCGAAGCGCAGATGGCACACGCCGCCGTAGCTGCGCGCGACGCCGAAGTTCAGGCAGATGCTCTTTGCGTGACCGATGTGCAGATAGCCGTTCGGCTCCGGCGGGAAGCGCGTTTCGACGCGCTGGCTCCATTTGCCGGTGCGGTTGTCGTCGTCGATGATGTTGCGGATGAAATTGGATGCCGCGGGCGCGTCGTTGCGTTCGGTATTCATGCGAGAAGATGAGAGTCCATGGGGGCGCGCAATGCGCCCGTGTAGCCGTCAATTCTACCTGACGAGCCCGTTCGCGGCAGGTGGTTGCGGCGCGCAGCCAACGGCGCAGTGGGTTTGGCGCGGCTGCCGGAGTCAGGAAAGCCGGCGCGCGGGGCTGTAACAGGAGGTAAAACGGGTTGGCGACGCGCGCCGCGCCGACTTAGGATGCGCTGCTGCGCGCGGCCCGCGCGCCTGTGCTGGGCCTTCGCGCGGGCGGGCTTGCCCGAGCCGTCCACGCTGTCCTTCATCTTGCTGCACGAGGCTCCGCTGCTCGTGCGCCATGCTCGCCTCGTTGCCGGAGTTTTCTCGGATGTCTGTCCCGACGCACGGCGCGTTTCGCGCGCCCTTTGCCCGCGCTTTGGCTAGCGCCCGATTTTCTTGCCGTAACCGTCGTGTGCTCGCTTCGGCCTGGTTTGCCGCGCTTGCCGTGAACGTGGCCGCGCCGCTGTCCGCCGCCGCGAAAACACCGGCGCCGAAGCCGGCGCTCGATGCGTCGGCAGTCGCCGCGCCGGATAGCTACAGCGCTGACACCGCGCAGCAGATCTTCGCCGCAGGCGGCAACGCGGTCGATGCCGCGGTCGCGATGGCCTTCACGCTCGCCGTCACGCGGCCCGATGCGGGCAACCTCGGCGGCGGCGGTTTCATGACGCTGCTGGTCGACGGCAAGCCGTATTTTCTCGACTATCGCGAGCGCGCGCCGCAGCAGGCGACCCGCGACATGTACCTCGACGACAAGGGCAACGTGGCGCCGGGCATGAGCACGGTCGGGCATCGCGCGGCGGCCGTGCCGGGCACTGTCGATGGCATGTGGGAAGCGCAGCGGCGCTTCGGCAAGCTCAAATGGAAGCAGGTGCTCGCGCCCGCGATCCATTACGCGACCGACGGCTTCCAGGTCGACCCGCGGCTGCAGCAGCGACGCGACGCGGCCGCGAAGAGTTTCGCCGGCAAAACCAATTTCGACGCCTACTTCGCGAACCTGAAGGCGGGCGCGATGCTGCGCCAACCGGAACTCGCGCAGACGCTGGGGCGGATCGCGAGCGACGGCGGCCGCGAGTTTTACGAGGGCCGCACCGCTCAAATGATCGCCGCGCAGATGTACGGCCACGGCCTGATCACGAGCCAGGATCTGAGCCAGTACAAGGCTCTGTGGCGCGAGCCGCTCGCGGCCGACTGGCACGGCTACCGCGTGATCACCGCGCCGCCGCCGAGCTCGGGCGGCCTCGGGCTGATCCAGATGCTGAAGATGCGGGCCGATCTGCAGCCGGCGTTCGACGGCCTTGCGTTGAATTCAGCGCCGTACATCCATCTGATCGCGCAGATCGAGGATCGCGTGTTCGCGGACCGGCAGCGCCATATCGGCGATCCGGACGCATCGCCGGTGCCGGTCGCGAAGCTGATCGACGACGCCTACCTCGCGCAGCGCGCGGCCGAAGTCAAAGCCGACGAAGCGCCGGCCGCCGCGACGGTGAAACCCGGTGTCGACGGCGGCGCGGCGACGGAGAAGGCGCAAACCACGCATTTCTCGGTGGTCGACAAATGGGGCAACGCGGTGTCGAACACCTACACGCTGAACGGCGATTTCGGCTCGGGCGTCGTGGTGGACGGCGGCGGGTTCCTGCTGAACGATGCGATGGACGATTTCGTGATCAAGCCAGCCGTCGCTGGCGCGACGGGCGCGGCGTCGACACCCGGCGCCGCCGATGCCGAGCCGGATGCGATCGCGCCGGGCCGCCGCCCGATTTCGTCGATGATGCCTACGCTGCTGCTGAAGGACGGCAAGATCGCGCTAGCGATCGGCACGCCCGGCGGCTCTCGCATCCTGACGACGATCTTCCAGGTGATGACGAATCTGTACGACTTCGACATGTCACCGACGGACGCGCTCGCCGCGATGCGTTTCCATCATCAACTGCTGCCGCAAAAGACGGTCTACTTCGAGCCGTATCGTCCCGCGCCGGATGAGCTCGCCACGCAATTGAAGGCGCTCGGCTTTACGGTCGAGCAGCAGTCGTTCAACGGCGACGTGCAGATGATCCGCGTGGACGGCACGACACCCGAGCCCGCGAGCGATCCCCGTGGTGGCGGCGTGGCACGCGTGATACGGTAGACGGCCCGCCGCGCTATCGCGCGAGCGGGCGATAAGCCGAACACGGGGAAGCACGATGAGCGAACACCAACCAACCACACTCGTACTGCCGGGCTATCTGGACTCCGGCCCAGGCCACTGGCAAACGCGCTGGGAAGCGCTCGATCCCGCGGTCGTCCGCGTGCAGATGCCGGACTGGGACCACCCTTCGCGCGACGCCTGGTGCCGTACTCTTGCCGCCGCGCTTGACGCCGTGGACGCGCCGGTCGTGTTCGCCGCTCACAGCCTCGGCTGTCTGACCACGGCGTTCTGGGCCTCGCAGTGCGCAAGCGCGGCGCAGCTCGCGAAGGTGGCCGGCGCGCTGCTGGTCGCCGTGCCCGATCCGGACGAAGCGCACTTCCCGAGGGACGCGGGCGGCTTTGCGCCGGTGCCGCTCACCCGCCTGCCGTTTGCGACGATCGTGGTGGCGAGCAGCGACGATCCTTATGGCGGCGTGCCGTTTTCACGAACCTGCGCGAACGCGTGGGGCAGCCGCTGGATCGGGATCGGCGCGCGCGGCCACATCAACGCCGACAGCGGTCTCGACGATTGGGACGAGGGGCGGGGCTGGCTGGCTTCGCTAACGGCGATGCGCTGAGTCTCGCCGCCTCCTCGATCAGATCACCGCTTTGCGCTTCAACTCGGCAATCGTCTGCGCGTCGTATCCGAGCACGTCGCTCAGCACCCGCTCGGTATGCTCGCCGAGCAGCGGCGGATGGCTCAGCGCCTGCGGCGGCGTGCCGGTCATGGTGATCGGATTGCGCACGAGCTTGACCGTGCCGCCCGACGGATGCGGCAGATCGACCTGCAGACCGCGCGCGACCACCTGCTCGTTGTCGAACACTTCGTCGAGGTTGTTGATCGGCCCGCACGGCACGCCGGCCGCTTCGAGCGCCGCGATCCATTGCTGCTTGCCCTGCAGGCGGACCATGTCCGCGAGCATCGGCACGAGCAGTTCGCGGTTGCGCACGCGCGCGGGGTTGGTTGCGAAACGCTCGTCGTCGGCGAGTTCCGGGCGGCCGCCCACTTCGACGAACTTGCGGAACTGTCCGTCGTTGCCGACCGCGACGATGATCCAGCCGTCGCTGGTCTGGAAGGTCTGGTAGGGCACGATGTTCGGATGCGCATTGCCCCAGCGCGCCGGCGGCTGGCCGCTCGCGAGGTAGTTCGAGTTCATGTTGGCGAGCATCGCGACCTGCACGTCGAGCAGCGCCATGTCGATGTATTGGCCAACGCCCGTGCGGTCGCGGTGCGTGAGCGCGGTCAGCACCGCGATGGTCGAGTACATGCCGGTCATCAGGTCGGCGATCGCGACGCCGGCCTTCTGCGGGCCGCCGCCCGGCTGACCGTCACGCTCGCCGGTGATGCTCATGAAGCCGCCGATCCCCTGCACGATGAAGTCGTAACCGGCGCGCTGCGCATACGGGCCGGTCTGCCCGAAGCCCGTGACCGAGCAGTAGATCAGGTCGGGCTTGACCTCTTTGAGCGAGTCATAGTCGAGGCCGTACTTCTTCAACTGGCCGACCTTGTAGTTCTCGAGCACGACGTCGCTTTGCGCGGCCAGTTCGCGCACGATCCGCTGACCCTCGGGCGACGCGATGTCGAGCGTGACCGAGCGCTTGTTGCGGTTCGCCGCGAGATAGTAGGCGGCCTCGCGCGTGTCCGCGCCGTCCGGCGTTTTCAGATAGGGAGGTCCCCAGTGGCGCGTGTCGTCGCCGACCTCGGGGCGTTCGATCTTGATGACGTCGGCGCCGAAATCGGCGAGCGTCTGCGTGCACCACGGACCCGCGAGCACGCGGGTGAGATCCAGCACGCGGATGTGACTGAGAGCGCCCATGTTCCTGAATGTCTCCTGATGGTTGCAGGCCGCGCGGCGAGTTGCCATGCGTTATTTCGCGCGTAGTTTCGCGGAAGTCATCTTAAGCGATTCGCGCTCGCGGGCGCAGTCAGCCGAACGTCATGGCGCGGATCGGACGATCGGACACGCGAGCGCCAACCAGGCGGCGCGCAGCGCCGCGCGCGCTTGCCGATCCCGTATAATCAGTCGTTTAAAGAAACCGACAGTTGGCGCATCCCACCGACCGCCAGTCTCCGTCAGGAACCGTCAGGACCGTCCCCCGCCCGCTATGAAAGCCGCTGAAATCCGCGAGAAATTCCTCAAGTTCTTCGAATCGAAGGGCCATACGATCGTCCGTTCGTCGAGCCTCGTGCCCGGCAACGACCCGACACTGCTCTTCACCAATTCGGGGATGGTGCAGTTCAAAGATGTGTTCCTCGGCGCGGAATCGCGTCCGTATTCGCGGGCCACGACAGCGCAGCGCAGCGTGCGCGCCGGCGGCAAGCACAACGACCTCGAGAACGTCGGCTACACCGCGCGTCACCACACGTTCTTCGAGATGCTCGGCAACTTCTCGTTCGGCGACTACTTCAAGCGCGACGCGATCCACTACGCGTGGGAACTGCTGACCGGCGTCTACCAGCTGCCCAAAGACAAGCTCTGGGTCACCGTCTACCAGGAAGACGACGAAGCGCACGACATCTGGGCGAAGGAAGTGGGCGTGCCGGTCGAGCGCATCGTCCGCATCGGCGACAACAAGGGCGCGCGCTACGCATCGGACAACTTCTGGCAGATGGCCGACACCGGCCCGTGCGGCCCGTGCTCGGAAATCTTCTACGACCACGGCGCGGACGTGTGGGGCGGGCCGCCGGGATCGCCCGACGAAGACGGCGACCGCTACATCGAAATCTGGAACCTCGTGTTCATGCAGTTCAACCGCGACGCGCAGGGCAACATGACGCCGCTGCCGAAGCAATGCGTGGACACCGGCATGGGCCTCGAGCGCATCGCCGCGGTGCTGCAGCACGTGCACAGCAACTACGAGATCGACCTGTTCCAGGCGCTCATTCAAGCCGCTGGCCGCGAAACCGGCGTGACCGATCTGGGCAACAACTCGCTGAAGGTGATCGCCGATCACATCCGCGCGTGCTCGTTCCTGATCGTCGACGGCGTGATCCCGGGCAACGAAGGCCGCGGCTACGTGCTGCGCCGTATCGTGCGCCGCGCGATCCGCCACGGCTACAAGCTCGGCAAGAAGGGTTCGTTCTTCCATCGCCTCGTCGCCGACCTCGTCGCGCAGATGGGCGGCGCTTACCCTGAACTGAAGCAGGCGGAGCAGCGCGTGACCGACGTGCTGCGTCAGGAAGAAGAGCGCTTCTTCGAGACGATCGAGCACGGCATGTCGATTCTCGAAGCCGCTTTGGCCGATCTCGACGCCGCAGGTGGCAAAACCAGCGGCAAGACGCTCGACGGCGAACTCGCGTTCAAGCTGCACGACACCTACGGCTTCCCGCTCGACCTGACCGCGGACGTCTGCCGCGAGCGCGAAGTGACGGTCGACGAATCCGCGTTCGACGACGCGATGGCGCGTCAGCGCGAGCAGGCTCGCGCGGCGGGCAAGTTCAAGATGGCGCAGGGCCTCGAATACTCGGGCGCGAAGACCACCTTCCACGGCTACGAAGAGATCGTCTTCGACGACGCGAAGGTCGTCGCGCTGTACGTCGATGGCGCGTCGGTGCAGCAGGCGCAGGCCGGCCAGCAGGCGGTCGTCGTGCTCGATCACACGCCGTTCTACGCGGAGTCGGGCGGCCAGGTCGGCGACCAGGGCGTGCTCGCCAACGCCAGCACGCGCTTTGCGGTCGTCGATACGCTGAAGGTTCAGGCCGACGTGGTCGGCCACCACGGCACGCTCGAGCAGGGCACGCTGAAGCTCGGCGACATCGTCAAGGCCGAAATCGACGCGGTGCGCCGCGCCCGCACGGCGCGCAACCACTCGGCCACGCACCTGATGCACAAGGCGTTGCGCGAAGTGCTCGGTTCGCACGTGCAGCAGAAGGGCTCGCTCGTCGACGCCGACAAGACCCGCTTCGACTTCGCCCACAACGCGCCGATGACGGACGGGCAGATCCGCCGCGTCGAGGAAATCGTCAACGCCGAAGTGCTGGCGAACGCGCCCGGCATCGTGCGTGTGATGTCGTACGACGAGGCGGTGAAGGGCGGCGCAATGGCGCTGTTCGGCGAAAAGTACGGCGACGAAGTGCGCGTGCTCGACCTCGGCTTCTCGCGTGAGCTGTGCGGCGGTACGCACGTGAATCGCTCGGGCGACATCGGTTTCTTCAAGATCGTGATGGAAGGCGGCGTCGCGGCCGGTATCCGTCGCGTCGAAGCGATCACCGGCGACAACGCGGTGCGCTACGTGCAGGAGCTCGAAGCGCGCGTCAACGCGGCCGCGGCCGCGCTGAAGGCACAACCGGCGGAACTCACGCAGCGCATCGGCCAGGTGCAAGACCAGGTGAAGGCGCTCGAGAAGGAACTGGGCGCGCTGAAGTCGAAGATGGCGTCGAGCCAGGGCGACGAACTCGCGGGCCAGGCGATCGAAATCGGCGGCGTGCATGTGCTCGCGGCGACGCTCGAAGGCGCGGACGTGAAGACGCTGCGCGAAACGGTCGACAAGCTCAAGGACAAGCTGAAGAGCGCGGCGATCGTGCTCGCGTCGGTGGAAGGCGGCAAGGTCAGCCTGATCGCGGGTGTGACCGCCGACGCCAGCAAGAAGGTCAAGGCGGGCGAACTGGTCAACTTCGTGGCCCAGCAGGTGGGCGGCAAGGGCGGCGGCCGTCCGGACATGGCGCAGGCCGGCGGTACCGAGCCGGCCAACCTGCCGGCGGCGCTCGCGGGCGTCAAGGGCTGGGTCGAAGGACAGCTTTGATTCTGATGGTCGGTTGAGTCCGGCTCGGCGCGAAGTCGAGCCGGGTTCGACGAAGGGGCCACGCGGTGCGCCAGCAGGATTGGTGCGTTGCGTGGCCCCTTCGCTTTTGCTGAAGCCGACCGGGTTGCGGCGAACCTTGTTGCCGGGGCGGATTCGACGATCAGACCACGTTGGCATCCGCGGACGCCACCGCATCCACCTCGGCCGTCCCTTCCTGCGACGCCACCAGCGTGCGTCGCAGCGCATTGAGCGCCGACGAAAAATGCCCGCGTCGCCACACCAGCAGCGTGTCGATCATGCCGATATCGGGCAATTCGTGCACCGCGATATTGCTCGTGTCGGTCGCCAGATCGAGCACCGAGCGCGGTGCGACCGCGACGCCCGCGCCGGCCGCTACGCACGCGACGATCGCGTGATACGAGCCGAGCTCCAGCACCCGTTGCGGCCGCGTGCCGTGCTCCAGATACCACTTCTCGATATACGCGCGATACGCGCAGCCCCGCTCGAACGCGATCAGCGTCGATAGCGCGATGTCGCGCACTTCGCGGATCGGCCGATGACCGCGCGGCGTCAGCATCACGAGTTCCTCGCGGAAGATCGGCACGGTCTCGAACAGATCGCCGAGCGTGGCCGGATCTAGCGGCGTCGCGACCAGCGCCGCATCGACCTCGAACTCGCGCACCCGCTCGATCAGCCTGCCGGTCGTACCGGTCTCCAGTTCCAGTTCGACGGCCGGCCATTGCTGGTGATATTGCGCGAGCAGGCCCGGCAGACGCGTCGCCGCGACGCTTTCCATCGTGCCGAGACGCAGACGCCCGCTCGGACGATCGTCGCGTACCGCGTGCCGCGCCTCGTCGGCGAGCGCGAGCAGCCGTTCCGCGTAGGGCAGCAGCGTCTCGCCGGCCGGCGTCAGCACGAGGCGGCGGCCGTCGCGGATGAACAGCTCGGTGCCGAGCTGCTCCTCGAGCTGCTTGATGCGCGTGGTCACGTTCGATTGCACGCGATTGAGCTTCGCCGCGGCGCGCGTCACGCCGTTTTCGCGCACGACCGCACGAAAAATGGTCAGAGCGGCCAGATCCATGATTCTCTCCTGGCGATGAATAACATTCTAATTATTCATTTTTCGTGATTCAAAGGTCAAGCTAGTATGAATTCATACCATCGCCGTTTGACCGTCCGATCATGAACGATCTCGCTTCCCACGCGCACCCGCGCTTCCACGAGCCGCACGCCGCCCGGCGCGCGGCGCTCGCCTGCATGGTCACGCTGGCCGTCGCGCTCGGTATCGGGCGCTTCGCATTCACGCCGCTGCTGCCGCTGATGCTGCACGGCGCCGCGCTCGGCCAGCCGCAGATCGATATCCAGCATGGCGGCTGGCTCGCGTCGTTCAATTACGCCGGCTATTTCGCCGGTGCGATGACGTGCGCGGCGCTGCGGGTCGAGCCCGCGCGCATGGTGCGCGTCGGACTCGCCGCGACCGTGCTGCTGACGCTCGCGATGGGCGTCACAGGCCAGTTCTGGGCGTGGGCGCTGGTGCGCTTCGTCGCCGGCGCGGTCAGCGCATGGACCTTCGTGTTCGCGTCGCAGTGGGGCTTGCGGCGGCTCGCCGAACTCGGCGCGCAGGCGTGGAGCGGCGTCATCTATACGGGGCCGGGCGTGGGCATCGTCGGCACCGGCTTGCTGGTCAGCGTCGCGGGCGGCTATGGCGCGGTGGTCGGATGGATCGGCTTTGCGGTGATCGGCGCGGTGCTGTCGGTGCTGGTGTGGCCGGTGTTTGGCGAAGCGCAGCGTGCGGGAACAGCGAAGCCTGCCGCTGCAAGCTCCGCAACCGCAAAGCCCGCCACCGGATCGCGCGCCAGCGCAAACCAGCCGCCTCGTACGGCCGGCATTCAGACGAGCCATGCCGTCCACCGTACCGACGCGTTCTGGCTGGTCCTGCTCTACGGTATCCCGGGCTTCGGCTACATCATCACCGCGACCTTTCTGCCGGTCATCGCGCGCCACGCGTTGCCGGGCTCGGCGTGGCCGGACCTGTTCTGGCCGATGTTAGGTGCGGCGCTGATCGTCGGCGCGTTGCTCGCCGCGCGTTTGCCCGTGCATTGGGACAACCGCGCGCTGCTCGCGGGCTCGTATGTGCTGCAGGCGCTCGGCATCGCGCTGGGCATCATATGGCCGACGGCGGGCGGGTTCTCGCTCGGCAGCATCCTGATCGGCCTGCCGTTCACCGCGATCACGCTATTCGCGATGCGCGAGGCGCGGCGTCTGCGCGGCGACGACGCGGCCGGGCTGATGGGTTATGCGACGGCGGCCTATGGCATCGGTCAGATCGCGGGTCCGCTGGTGGCCGCGCCGATTGCCGCGCACACGGGGTCGTTTTCGCTGGCGCTGTGGCTTGCCGCGGGCGCGCTGCTGGCGGGGGCGGCGGGCCTGATCGCAGTGACGCGCGTGCCGCGTGGCCCGCGCCGTGGCCGCATGCCGGATTGCGGTTGCAGCTAAGACGCGAAAACAAATCTCGCACGAGCGCACTAAAATGACCGCTTTCCGTCATTCCCTCGCGCCTGTCGCCGGGCGCGTCGCTCGACCATGCAACATTTCGCGTCCGACAACTACGCCGGCATCTGTCCCGAAGCGCTCGCCGCGCTGATCGCCGCCAACAACAGCGGCCACGAGCCGTCCTACGGCGACGACTCCTGGACCAACCAGGTCTGCGACCGTCTGCGCGGCCTGTTTCAGACCGATTGCGAAGTGTTCTTCGTGTTCAACGGCACGGCGGCCAATTCGCTCGCGCTCGCGTCGCTGTGCCAGTCGTACCACTCGGTGATTTGCCACGAACTCGCGCACATCGAGACCGACGAATGCGGCGGTCCCGAGTTCTTTTCGGGCGGCTCGAAACTGCTGACGGCGCCGGGCATCGCCGGCAAGCTCACGCCCGATGCGATCGAGTCCATCATCACGCGGCGCGCCGATATCCATTATCCGAAGCCCAAGGTCGTCACGCTGACGCAGTCGACCGAGGTCGGCACCGTCTACAGCGTCGAGGAAGTGCGCGCCATCGCGGCGATCGCGAAGCGTCGTCATCTGAAGGTGCACATGGACGGCGCGCGCTTCGCGAACGCGGTCGCCGCGCTCGACGTGCATCCGTCGGAAATCACATGGCGCGCGGGCGTCGACGTGCTGTGTTTCGGCGGCACCAAGAACGGCTTGCCGGTCGGCGAGGCGGTGGTGTTCTTCGACCGCGCGCTCGCCGACGATTTCGCCTATCGGCTGAAGCAGGCGGGACAGCTCGCATCGAAGATGCGCTTCATCTCCGCGCCGTGGCTCGGCCTGCTCGACAACGACGTATGGCTGCGCAATGCGCGTCACGCGAACGCGATGGCGCGTCTGCTGGAGACGCGGTTGCAGGAAATCCCCGGCGTGAGCATCATGTTTGCGAGCGAATCGAACGCGGTGTTCGCGCAGTTGCCGCCGCATGCCGCGAAGGCGATGCGCGCGCGCGGCTGGAAGTTCTACGAGTTCATCGGCGCGGGCGGTTGCCGGCTGATGTGCGCGTGGGACACGCAGCCCGACACGGTCGAGCGTTTCGCCGCCGACGTGCGTGAGCTGTGCGTCGCGTGATGGAAGACGCATGAGGTTGCTGGAACCCGAGTTACCACCGGCGCCTCGATGCACCACTCGGCACACGCGCAAAGCCACCCAACTACGCCCCGCCAGAAAACACGAAACCAAGAGACGTTCCCCGCCATGACCGAGTACCGATTCTGTCCCCGCTGCGCGAAACCCCTGACCGAACGCGCCGACCCCGACCACGAGGGCGGCCGTGTCCGTCAGAGCTGTCCCGATACCGAGTGCGGCTACGTCCATTGGAATAATCCGCTGCCGGTCGTCGCGGCGATCGTCGAGTACGAGGGCAAGATCCTGCTTGCGCGCAATGCCGCGTGGCCCGAGGGCATGTTCGCGCTGATCACCGGCTTCCTCGAAAACGGCGAGACGCCGGAGCAGGGCATCGCGCGCGAAGTGATGGAGGAGACGTCGCTGCACGCCGGGTCGGTCGAGCTGATCGGCGTGTACGAATTCATTCGCAAGAACGAGCTGATCATCGCGTATCACGTGAAGGCGCATGGGACGATCGCGCTGTCGCCCGAGCTGCTCGAATACCGGCTCGTCGAGCCCGCGAAGCTGCGGCCGTGGCGCGCGGGCACCGGCCAGGCGCTCGGCGAATGGATGCGGCGACGCGGGTTGCCGTTCGAATTCGTCGAGCGGCCGGGGCAGTGAGGCGTTCGGCCCATCGAGCCGCAACATTAGCCAGCACACAGACGACGCAGAAATCACAGCCAACATGGAGACAGCCCACAACGCACGCGACACCACACGACTCGGCACATCCATCGACGCATCACCGAACCGATCATCCACGTCAATCGGCGCTCAATGAGCGCACGCTCAGGGAGAAAACGGCATGGCCTACATCTACTACCTGACCCATATTCATCTGGGCTACGACGCACTGTCGCAACTGTCGTCCGAGTGCGCGCGCATCGGCATCGAGCGGCCTCTGGTGATCAGCGACAAGGGCGTCGTCGCGGCCGGCATTGCGCGGCAGGCACTCGACGCGCTGAAGCTCGGCGACGTGCCGCTGTTCGACGACACGCCGTCGAACCCGACCGAGGAAATGGTGCTCGCGGCCGCCCAGGTGTATCGCGACGAGCGCTGCGACGGGCTGATCGCGGTGGGCGGCGGTTCGTCGATCGATCTCGCGAAGGGCGTCGCGATCGCGGCCACGCATCCGGGGCCGCTCACGCAGTACGCGACGATCGAAGGCGGCAGCGCGAAGATCACCGACGCCGTCGCGCCGCTGATCGCGATTCCGACCACGGCCGGCACTGGCAGCGAAGTCGCGCGCGGCGCGATCGTGATCCTGAACGACGGCCGCAAGCTCGGCTTTCACTCGTGGAATCTGCTGCCGAAATCGGCACTGTGCGATCCCGGTCTCACGCTCGGCCTGCCGCCGGGGCTGACCGCCGCGACCGGCATGGACGCGATCGCGCATTGCATCGAGACCTTCCTCGCGCCGGCCTTCAATCCGCCCGCCGACGGTATCGCGCTCGACGGCCTCGAACGCGCGTGGCACAACATCGAGCGCGCGTGCGCGGACGGCCGCGATCGCGAGGCGCGCCTGAACATGATGAGCGCGTCGATGCAGGGCGGGATGGCGTTCCAGAAGGGCCTCGGCTGTGTGCACTCGCTGTCGCATCCGCTGGGCGGCCTGAAGGTGAACGGCCGCACGTCGCTGCATCACGGCACGCTGAACGCGGTCGTGCTGCCCGCGGTGCTGCGCTTCAACGAGCGCGCGCCGAGCGTGGTGGCCGAGCGGCGCTATGCGCGCATGCGTCGCGTGATGGGGGTGCCCGAGCATGCGGATCTCGCGCAGGCGCTGTTCGACATGACGGCGCGGCTTGGACTGCCGACCGGCCTCAGGCAAATGGGCGTCGACGAAAGCATGTTCGACAAGGTCGTGCAGGGCGCGCTGGTCGACCATTGTCATCGCACGAATCCGCGCGAGGCGAGCGCCGACGACTATCGCCGCATGCTGACCGAGTCGCTGTGATCCTCGCCTCCCCGCCACGTCCGATGAACAAACCCGCCCCCGCCGGCCGCGCCGCGTATCCGCACTTCCTGCCGATCACCACGCGCTGGATGGACAACGACGTCTACGGCCACGTGAACAACGTCGTCTACTACAGCTATTTCGACACCGTCGTGAACGAGTATCTGGTCCGCGCGCGCGTACTCGATTTCGAGCACGGCACGACGATCGGGCTGGTCGTCGAGACGCAGTGCAACTACTTCGCGCCGCTCGTGTTTCCCGATCGCATCGACGCGGGCTTGCGCGTCGCGCGGCTCGGCACGTCGAGCGTGCGCTACGAGGTGGGGCTATTTCGTGACGGCGACGCCGAACCCGCCGCGCAAGGGCATTTCGTGCACGTCTACGTGGATCGCGCGACGCGCCGTCCCGTGAACCTGCCCGCCGAGCTGCGCGCGGCGCTCGAACCGTTGTGCGTCGTCGGGCCGGCGGACTAGACGCGTGCAGTCGTTCATCATCACTCTGCTCAACGGCCTGAGCTACGGGTTGCTGCTGTTCATGCTGTCGGCCGGGCTGACGCTGATCTTCAGCATGCTCGGCGTGCTCAACTTCGCGCATGCGAGCTTCTATATGCTCGGCGCGTACGTCGGCTTTTCGGTGGCGGCGCGCGCCGGCTTCTGGAGCGCGCTGGTGGTTGCGCCGCTCCTCGTCGGTCTGCTCGGCGCGGCGCTCGAACGCTGGCTGCTGCGGCGCGTGCGCGGGCACGGGCATCTGCCCGAACTGCTGCTGACGTTCGGCGCCGCCTATCTGCTCGGCGAACTCGTCAAGCTCGGCTGGGGGCTCGGTCCGCTGTCGGCGAGGATTCCGGCGGTGCTCGACGGTCCGCTGTTCTCGCTGTACGGCGCGGTCTTCACGCGCTACCGCGCGTTCATGATGGCGGTGTCGCTCGCGATGCTCGCGGCGCTCGTCGCGATGCTGCGCGTGTCGAAGACGGGCTTGATCGTGCGCGCCGCGCTCACGCATGCGCAGGCCGTCGAAGCGCTCGGGCACGACGTGCCGCGCGTGTTCACCGGCGTGTTCGCGGCCGGCACCGCGCTCGCCGCGCTGGCCGGCGTGATCGGCGCGCCGCTGTTCGTCATCGAGCCGGCGATGGCGGAGTCGCTCGGCTCGATCGTGTTCGTCGTGGTCGTGATCGGCGGGCTCGGGTCGCTGAGCGGGGCGCTCGTCGGGTCGCTGCTGGTGGGGTGCCTGCAAACGCTGGCGGTCGCGAGCGATCTCTCGTTGGGCGACGTGGTGTCGCTCGCCGGCGCCGTGCTGCCGCCCGAATGGGACGCGCTGACGCTCGCGCAACTGGCGCCGCTGCTGCCGTACCTGCTGCTCGTCGCGGTGCTGGCGACGAAGCCGCGCGGGCTGTTCGGACGGCGTGACGATCATGCGTAAGCGGAGCGGGTCGTCAAACGCGCTGGAAAGCGAGGTGCCGCCTCGCGGGGGCGGCCGTGCGCTCGCGCCGTGGCTCGCGCTCGTCGCCTTTCTGGCCGTACCGCCTTTCATCTGGCCGCACAGCTGGCTGCTCGGCTATCTCGCGCAAAGCGCGACGATGATCGTGTTCGCGCTGTCGTACAACCTGCTGCTCGGCGGGACCGGGCTGCTGTCGTTCGGGCACGCCGCTTATGCGGGGCTCGGCGCGTTGATCGCCGCGCGGGTGTTCAACGCGGGCGGCATGCCGCTCGTGCTGCTGCCGTTGCTCGGCGGCATCGGCGGCGCGCTGTGCGGCGTGCTGTTCGGCTTCATCGCGACGCGCCGTGCCGGCACCGCATTCGCGATGATCACGCTCGGTCTCGGCGAGCTCGTCGTCGCGGCCGCGTGGACGCTGCCGGGCTGGTTCGGCGGCGAGGCGGGCGTCGCGATCGATCGCGCGAGCGGGCCACTCTTCGGCGGCTGGAGCTTCGGTCCGGCGCGCGAGGCCTATGCGCTGATCGCGGTGTGGAGCGTCGTCGCCAGTGTCGCGCTGTTCGCGCTGTCGCGCACACCGTTCATGCGGCTCGCGAACGCTGTGCGCGACAACCCGGCGCGCGCGGCGGCGATCGGCTGCTATCCGCGGCGGATTCGCTATGGCGTGGTCGTGCTGTCGGCGTTTTTCGCGGGCGTCGCGGGCACGCTCGGGCTGATCAATATCGAGCTCGTATCGACTGAGAGCGTCGGCATGATGCGCTCGGGCGCGGTGCTGATCGCGACCGTGATCGGCGGCACGGCGGCGTTCTTCGGGCCGGTCGCGGGGGCAATCGTGCTGACGTTTTTCAGCGTGGTGGTCGCCAGTGTCACGCGGGCGTGGCTGTTCTATCTCGGGCTGTTCTTCGTCGTCGTCGTGCTGGCCGCGCCGGATGGGCTCGCCGGCTTTGCCTCGCGGCAGACGGCGCGGATTGCCGCCAACGGCTGGCGACGTTGCCGCGCCGCGTATTGGTGGAGCGCGGCGGCGGGGTTGCTGTGGCTCGCGGCCATCGTGTTCGCGGTGCAGTGGGCCTATGCGGCGCAGTTCGGCGCGGACGAAGGTGCGGTTTCAGGTGGGTTGTTCGGCGCATGGTTCGGCGCCGGTGCAGGTGCGGGTACCGATGTCACCGTCGCGCCGCCGCTGTCGCCGCTTCCTCTTGCGCTGGCGCTCGCTGCGCTCGCCGCTCTGGCTGCGCTGACCACGCGCCATGCGCTGCGCGCGCATGCGCGCGTCACGGGCCACGCACGCGCGGCGCGATTCCCCGGAGCCGCACGATGATCCCCGCACTCGCGCTCCACGGCATCGAAAAGCGTTTCGGATCGACGCAAATCCTGCGCGGCGTCGATCTCGCGATCGAGCCAGGCGAGCGGCACGCGCTGATCGGCCCGAACGGCGCGGGCAAGTCCACGCTGTTCAACCTGATCGGGGGCGGCGCGCGGCCGAGCGCGGGGCGTATCCACCTGTTCGGCGCGGACATCACGCGGCTCGCGCCGGCCGCGATCGCGCGCCGTGGCCTCGCGCGCAGCTTTCAGAGCACCAGCGTGTTCGCGCGGCTGTCCGTGTTCGACAACCTGCGCTGCGCGGCGCAGCTTGCCGAGCGCGATCGCACGCGCTGGTGGCAGCGTCTGACCGGCACCGCCGCGGTCGATGCGCGCGCGGCCGGCGTGCTCGACGCGGTCGGCCTCGGCGCGCGCCGCGACGTCGCGGCCGGCACGCTCAGCTACGCGGAGCAGCGCGCGCTCGACCTCGGCATCGCGCTCGCGGGCGGCGCGCACACGCTGCTGCTCGACGAACCGACGGCGGGCATGAACCGCGCGGAAGCGGCACGCGCGATCGAGCTGATCCGCGACACCACCGCGGGCCGCACGCTGCTGATGGTCGAGCACGATATGGATGCGGTGTTCGCGATCGCCGATCGCATTTCGGTGCTGGTGCAAGGGCGCATCATCGCAAGTGGATCGCCGGCCGCGATTCGCGCGGACGCCGCGGTACGGGCCGCGTATCTGGGTGAGCGCTTCGACGTCGGCTCAGGCGCGCGGGCGGGTGATGAACCGGACCACGGAGCAGGCCGTTGAGCGCGCTGCTCGACATTTGCGACCTGAATGCGTGGTATGGCGCGAGCCAGGTGCTGCACGGCGTCACGCTGAGCATCGAGCCCGGCGAAGTGGTCGCGCTGGTCGGCCGCAACGGCTCGGGCCGCTCGACGCTCGCACGCGCGATCATGGGCCTCGTGCGCTGCGAGGGCGAACTGCGTTTCGCGGGGCGTTCGCTCGCCGGTCGGCGCACGTTCGAGATCGCGCGGCTCGGGCTCGGCTATGTGGCCGAGCATCGCGACGTGTTCGCCGCGCTGAGCGTGCATGAAAACCTGCTGCTCGGCATTGCGCCGGCTACCGCATCGCGTGCGCGCGGCCGCGCGCCGCGCTTCACGCTCGACGACGCGTACGCGCTTTTTCCCGTGCTCGCCGGGCGCAAGCGCACGCGCGCCGGCGCGCTGTCAGGCGGCGAGCAACAGATGCTCGCGCTCGCGCGGGCGCTGCTCGGAGATCCCGATCTGCTGTTGATCGACGAGCCCGGCGAAGGGCTCGCGAGTCTCGTGATGCAGCAGGTCGCCGCCTGTCTGCACACGCTGCGCGAGCGTGGCGTCGCGATGTTGCTGATCGAGCAGCGGCTCGTGATCGCGCGGGACATCGCGTGCCGCGTCGCGGTGATGGGGCACGGCGAGATCGTGTTCGACGGCGCGCTGGCGTCGTTTATGTCGCGCGACGACGTGATGCGCGAATGGCTCGGGGTTGGCTGACGCGCGACTACGGACAAGTTAGTCAAGCATCCTTGTTGATGATCCATTCGTGCGCCGGATCGTTATGGAAATGCCAGACCCGCTGGCTGCCCGCCATCACGTTCAGATAATACGAGTCGTAGCCGTACGGCACGATGACCGGGTGATAGCCGCGCGGCACCATCACGACGTCGTGATCCTCGACGGCCATCGATTCGTCGATATCGCGTGAGTCGGTGTACACGCGTTGGAATGCGAAGCCTTGCGGCGGATCGAGCCGGTGGTAATAGGTTTCTTCGAGCGAGCTTTCGAGCGGGATATTGTCGGTGTCGTGCTTGTGCGGCGGGTAGCTCGACGCGTGACCGCCCGGCGTTCTCACTTCGACCACCAGCAGCGATTCCGCCGGCTCGGTGTGCGGAAGAATGTCGCACACGTAACGCGTATTCAGCGACTTACCGCGCGTCGAGCGCTTCATCGACGCCGGCTCGATCAGCCGCGCCGGATACTCGCCCTTGGCCGGCGCGCTCGCGACACCGATCTCCGCGTCGCGGCATGCGCGCACCGTCGCGCGCACCTTCGGCGGCAAATACACCGCGTACGGCGCCGCGTCTTCGAACACGCTGTCGCGTGAACCGAGCGAGCTCCACGTCGTGCCCGGCGTTTCGATATCGACCGCGCCGCTCAGCACGACGATGCAGGCTTCACGCGCGGGCTCGAACACGTAGACGAGTTCGTTCGCGCCGAGCCGGTACGCGGCGAATCCCACATAGCGCCAGCAGGCCGACTGCGGCGTCACGCGCGCGATCGTCTGGCCTTCGCGCTCTGCCTTCACTAATAAGCTCATGCTGCCTCCTTGCCGAGCGGCGCATCGACGAGCGCCCGCAAAGTTCCATATCCCTTCTGCGCATAGTCGAACGGCGGCGCGACCACCGGGTCCTGCTCCGCCTCGACGACGAGCCAGCCGCAATAACCGTGCCGCTTCAACCGGTCGATCAGCGCCGGAAAATCGACCGCGCCGTCGCCGGGCACCGTGAACGCACCGGCGATCACCGCATCCAGAAAACTCCAGTTGCGATTGCGTGCGAGCTTCATCACGGCGGGGCGCACGTCCTTGCAGTGCACATGGCAAACGCGCGCGATGTGTTTGTCGAGCACGGCCAACGGATCGCCGCCCGCCAACGTGATGTGCCCGGCGTCGAACAGCAGGCCGACCGCGTCGCCTGTGCGCGCCATCAACTGATCGACGTCGGCAGGCGTTTCGACGTACGCGCCCATATGATGATGATAGGCGAGCCGCACGCCGCGACTCAGCGTATAACGCGCGAATTCATCGACGCGTGCCGCGTAGCCGGCCCATTGCGTGTCGCCGAAAAAGCGCGGCCGTTGATACAGCGGGCGCGGCGCGCCCTGGATCGAATCGGCGACCTCGCCATACACCATCACGGTCGCGCCGTTCTGCGCGAGCAACTCCAGATGCGGGCCGACCGCGTCGATTTCTTCGGCGACGGTGCGCCTGGCCAGTTGTCCCGAGTACCAGCCGGACACGAGCGCGAGGTCGTATTGCGCGAGCAGCGTTTTCAGCGCCTGCGGCTCGCGAGGAAACTTGTTGCCGAGTTCGAAGCCCTGATAGCCGATCTGGCGACCCTCGGTCAGCGCGACTTCGAGCGGCGTCTCGCCGCCGAGCGACGGCAGGTCGTCGTTCATCCACGACAGCGGGTTGATGCCGATGCGTACGTCGAAAGCAGTCATGCCGGAGTCCTCATGGTTCTCAGTCGTGATCGGCGCCCTGTGACGGCGCAGGCGTCGCGGGCGGCGCCGCGCGCGCGGCGAGCTGCGCGTCGTACTTCGCGCGGGCCTCGCGCACCTCGGTGCGCGTCGACACTTCGGGCACCGCGACTTCCCACCACCAGCCACCGTCTTCGGTGGTTCGAGCCGGGTCGGTGTCGATGCTGATCACGTACGTGCCTCGCGCCGCGCGCGCGCGTTGAAGTGCCGCTTCGAGCTCGGCGAGATTGCGCGCATGCTCGGCTTGCGCGCCGAGCGCGCGCGCATGCGCGGCGAAGTCGATGCGCGGCGCGCCTTCCGGTGCGTGCACGCAATCGTCGAGCAGATTGTTGAACGGTGCGCCACCGCAAGCCTGTTGCAGTCGATTGATGCAGCCGAAGCCGCGATTGTCGAGCACGACGACGATTAGCTTCGCGCCGAGCATCACCGAGCTCGCGATCTCGCTGTTCATCATCAGATAGCTGCCGTCGCCGAGAATCACGATCACCTCGCGCTCGGGCCGCGCGAGCTTGACGCCGAGGCCGCCCGCGATCTCGTAGCCCATGCACGAATAGCCGTATTCGACGTGAAACGCGCCGGGCCGGCCCGCGCGCCATAGCTTGTGAAGATCGGCGGGCAGCGTGCCGGCCGCGCAGACGACGATGTCGTCGGTCGGCGAGTGCGCGCTCGAACGCTGCACCGCGCCGATCACGTCGCCCTCATAGGGCAGTACCGCGTCGCGTTGGGGCGCATGGGTGAGCGTTTGCACGGTGTCGCGCCAGCTCGCCGCGAGCTTGTGCGCGCGCGCGGTCCAGCTGCGCTCGGCGTGCCAGCCATGCAGCGGCCCCGTTAGCGCATCGAGCGCGAGTTTCACATCGGCTTCGACGACGAAGCCGCGATGCTTGAGCGCGTCGAATCCGTTCGCGTTGATCGCGATCACGTCGGCTTGCGTGAACAGCGTGTTCGAGCCGGTCGTGAAGTCTTGCAGCCGCGTGCCGAGCGCGAGCACGCAGTCGGCGTCATGCGCAAGCGCGTTGGCAGCCGCTGAGCCGGTCACCCCGAGCGCGCCGGCATTCAGCGGATCGTTCCACGCGAGCGAGCTTTTGCCGGCCTGCGTTTCCGCGACCGGCACGCCATGTGCGCTCGCGAAGCGGTGCAGCGCATCGGCCGCGCGGCTGTACAGCACGCCGCCGCCCGCGACGATCAGCGGACGCTTCGCGTGCCGCAAGCGCGCGCACGCGGCGTCGATCTCGTCGCTACGCGGCGCGGGTGCATGAAAGCGCACGACATGCGGCGTGAAAAAGTCCTCCGGGAAGTCCCACGCCTGCGCCTGCACGTCCTGCGGCAGCGCCAGCGTGACGGGGCCGCACAACGCGGCATCGGTGAGCACGCGGATCGCGCGCGGCAGCGCGCTCAGCAATTGCGCAGGATGCACGATGCGGTCGAAGTAGCGCGACAGCGGCTTGAACGCGTCATTCGCGGACACGCCGCCATCGTTGAAATCCTCGACCTGCTGCAAGACCGGATCGGGCGCGCGCGACACGAAGATGTCGCCGGGCAACAGCAGCACCGGCAAACGGTTCACGTGCGCGAGCGCGGCCGCGGTCAGCAGATTGGTGGCGCCTGGGCCGATCGACGTCGTCACGGCCATCATGCGGCGGCGAAAGTGCGCCTTCGCGTAGGCGATCGCACTGTGCGCCATCGCCTGCTCGTTGTGCGCGCGCAAGGTCGGCAGCACGTCGCGATGCTGATACAGCGCCTCGCCGATGCCCGCGACGTTGCCGTGACCGAAAATCGCGAACACGCCGCCGAACAGCGGTTCGACGTTGGTGCCGTCTTCGCTGGCGACGCGTTGCGCGGCCAGATAGCGCACGAGCGCCTGCGCCATCGTCAGGCGAATCGTGCCGCCGGTGCGCGCAGGCGCGTGCGCTTGCGTCGCGCCGCTGGCGGATGGGGTGTCGTCATCCATGATGCGCTCGTTCATGCGGCCTGCTCCTGATGAGCGTGATGAGGTGTGCCATGCGCCGCCGGTTCGCCGCGCGCACCGCGCCATGCGGCGATCAGCGTTTCGAACGTGAGGCGCACGCGCGCGATCAGTTCGTCGTCGCCGATTTCACCGGCGAGCCACGCATGACTCGGTTCGTGAAAGATCGTGCGGCCGACCGTGAAGCCGCGGCACGTCGCCGCTTGCGCGGCCGCGCGAAAGCCTTCGCTCAACTGCTCGACCGCCGCCGACAAACCGAGCAGCACGACGCCGCGGCAATACGGATCGCGCTCGGCGATCAGCGCGTCGATGGCCTGCCATTGCGCGGCGTCCATCGGTTCGAGCTTCCACCACTCGGGGTAGATGCCGAGGTTGTAGATGCGCTTTAACGCGCGATACACGATATCCGGCCCCTGCGGCAGCGACGCCTGCTTCGGTGGAATCACTTCGAGCAGCAATTCGTGGCCGCTTGCCTGCGTCGCGTCGTACAGCGCACGCAGTTGCGCTTCCTGTTCGAGCCGCTGCTCGATCGGCTCGTCGGGATGAAACTGCACGAGGCATTTGACGACGTGCTCCTGCGGCCACGCGATCAACGTGGTGCCGATCGAACGACCATGATCGAACACGAGCGGCACGGAGCCGGGCAGTTCGACCGGGCGGCCGATCCACCAGCCGCGACCGGTCGCGGCATTCAGCGCGTCCTGACCATAGCGGTCGTCGATCAGTACGCCGATGCGTCCCTGCAGGTTCAATGCACGTTCGGTTTGCGCGACCGCTTCGACGAACAAGCCCTTCAACCGGGCAATGCGCGCTTCGTCGGCACCGGTCTGCTGCGCGAGTTCGAAGAACGGGTTGCGATGATCGAACGCGAAGCCGAGCACTTCGGGCCACGCCTTGCGTGCCGGCGACACGCGATGCAGTCTTGCGAGCTTCGCATCGCGATCGGGGCGGCGCATGCGTTGCGGATCGGCCTGCGCTTCGCGCAGGAAGTAGTCGAGTTCGGCCGATGTCGGCATCGCCGGGGCGCAGCCGTGCCGCGATACGACCAGCGCGCCGCTCGCGTTCGCGGCGCGCGCGCAGGCGACGAGCGACTGATCGCGCAGCCAGCCGGACAGGAAGCCGGAAGCGAACGCGTCGCCCGCGCCGAGCACGTTCAGCACGTCGACTTCGACGCCGCCATGAACCGGCGCATCGTCGAGCGACGCAGGCACCTCGCCGTCGATGATCTGACAGCCGAGCGGCCCGCGTTTCAGCACGAGCGTGGCCGGCGTCACCGCGCGCACCATCGCGAGCGCGTCGGCGAGGTCGGTCTTGCCGCCGGCGATGCGAAACTCTTCCTCGGTGCCGATCACCAGATCGAACAGCGGCAGAATCCGCTGCAAATGCGCGCTGACGCCTTCGCTCGCGACGAAACGCGTCTCGCCGTCGGCCTTGCCCGTGAGTCCCCACAGCACCGGGCGGTAGTCGATGTCGAGCACGGTGCGCACGTCGTTGCGGCGCGCGTAGTCGAGCGCGCGACGGCTCGTGCGATTGACCTGCTCGGTCGAGAAATGCGTGCCGGTGATCAGCAGGGCTTTCGACGACGCGATGAACGCCTCGTCGAAGTCGGCCTCGTCGACCGCCATGTCCGCGCAGTTCTCGCGGTAGAAGATCAGCGGAAAGGTGTCACGGTCCTTCAGACCGAGCAGCACGAGCGCGGTCAGCCGATCGTGATCGATGCGCACGCGACTCACGTCGCAGCCTTCCTTCGTGAGCGTCTCCGTCAGGAAGCGCCCCATGTGATCGTTGCCGACGCGTGCCAGCATGGCCGCGGCAAGCCCGAGCCGCGCGCAGCCGAACGCGATGTTCGCCGACGAGCCGCCGAGATACTTCGCGAAGCTCGACACGTCTTCGAGCCGTGCGCCGACCTGCTGCGCGTACAGATCGACGGCCAGCCGGCCGAGGCACACGATGTCGCGGGCGCGCCCCGGCGCGAACCGGCTGTCCGCTGCGTTACCGCTGGAGGTGCTGGAGTGAGCCATGAATAGTCCTGAGTAGCAGTGCGCGGTGGGTGCGCGTCGGCCAGCCGGGCGAAACGCGCCGAGGCTGGCCGTGCCGCGCGAATCGGTCAGATCGTCGCGCCTTCGAGTTCGCCGATCAACTTCTGCATCTCGGCGCCGCCGGCCATCATGTCGAGCACTTCGTTCTTGCTGATCGTCTGTTTGGTGAACGTGCCGAGCGAGCGGCCGCGATTGAGCAGCGTGAACGAATCGCCGATCGGATACGCGTGGTGCACGTTGTGCGTGATGAAGATCACCGAGATGCCTTTGGCGCGCGCCTTGTGGATCAGCTTCAGCACGTTGAAGCTCTGCTTGACGCCGAGCGCGGCGGTCGGTTCGTCGAGAATCAGCACGCGCGCGCCGAAGTGGATCGCACGCGCAATCGCCAGACATTGACGCTCGCCGCCCGACATCGTGCCGATCGGCTGATGCGGGTCGCGCACGTTGATGCCCATTTCGGCGAGCTTGTCGCGCGCGGTGGTTGCGCAGGTTTCGAGGTCCATCACGTTCAGAATGCCGAACAGCTTTTTCTGCGGCTCGCGGCCCATGAAAAAATTGCGCGCGACCGATAGCAGCGGCACCAGCGCGAGATCCTGGTAGACGGTTGCGATACCGAGATCGAGCGCGTCTTTCGGCGACGTGAAGTGCACCGGTTTGCCGTCCACCCGGTAGGTGCCTTTGCTCGGCTGATACACGCCCGCGAGCGTCTTGATCAGCGTCGACTTGCCGGCGCCGTTGTCGCCGAGCAGGCAATGCACTTCGCCGCGTATGAGGCGCAGCGTGATGTCGTTCAGCGCGATGATGTTGCCGAAATAACGGCTGACGTTTTCCAGCGACAAAATGATGTCGTCGGTGTTCTGTTCGGGGGTGCTCATCGTGAACCTCCGTCTAGCGCGATGCCGCGACGCGGCCGCGCACGTAGTGGTTGAACAGCACGGCGAACAGCAACATCACGCCGAGGAACACGCGGAACCAGTCGGAATCGACGTTGGTGTACGTGATGCCGATCTGCACGACGCCGAAGATCAGCGCACCGAAGCATGCGCCGATCACCGAGCCGTAGCCGCCTGTCAGCAGCGTGCCGCCGATCACCGCGGCGATGATCGCTTCGAACTCCGCCTGCAAACCGCGGTCGGCCGCGGCCGAACCGATGTCGCACACCTGAAGTACTGCATACAGGGCCGAGCAGAACGCGGTCAGCACGAACAGCGAAATCTTCACGCGACGCACCGGCACGCCGACGTTCTTGGCCGCGTTGGCATCGCCGCCGACCGCGAAAATCCAGTTGCCGAAGCGTGTCTTGGCGAGCGTGAACGCGCAGACCACGGCGAGCACGAGCCACCACAGCAGCACCTTGGGAATGCCCGGCACGAGCGGCGTGCCGTTGTCGAGCAGCTTCACGAGGCCGAGGTGGCCGAGCCATACGAACAGGCCTCTGAACGCGACGCCCTGGAAGAGCGTGTGCGCGAACCAGTCCTGACGCGCGACGTCGCCGACACCGGAAATGATGGTGCGATCGGCGAACATCACCGATAGCGCGAGCGTGAGACCGCGCAGTATGAACAGGAACGCGAGCGTGACGATGAACGACGGCAGGCGCGTGCGGATCACCAGATAGCCGTTGAGCGCGCCGAGCAGCATCGAGCCGACGAACGCGAACACGATCGCCAGCCAGATCGGCCAGTGGAAGTACATGGTCGGCAGCGCGACCATCATGCCGGCAAAGCCGATCATCGAACCGATCGACAGATCGAACTCGCCGGCGATCATCAGCAGGCACGCGCCGACCGAGATCAGACCGAGATAGGCGGCGACCTGCGACCAGTTCATCACGCCGTCGAGGTTGAACATCCCCGAGTTGCCGGCCGCCACGCCGAACACGATGAACACCATCACGGTGCCGGCGAGCGCTGCGAATTCCGGTCGGCCGAGCAGATGGCGGAACCAGGATTCCTCGCGCACGCGTTCGTCGACGGCAGCGGATTGCGAGGCGGTCGTCGCAGCAGACTTCGCCGGGTCCTGCGGATCAGGCGGCGGTTGCTTGCGGTGATGGGGATGAAACAGGTCGGCGACACCCATTGAAGCTCTCCTTGATACGCCCGCGACCGGCGGGTCGGCGCAATGCCGTGGGCGTTTGCGAATCCGCTGAGCGGGCGGGCGCCGGCAAGACGCCATGCGTCCCGCCGGTCACTGTCTTTTCAACCTTGCCGCCGGCGCGGCGGCTCAGGCGCGCGATGCGATGCGTTGCCGTGCGTTCAGCGGTACTGGCCGGCGTACTTCAGCACCTTGTCGACGTTGGCCTTCGTGATGAAGCCCGGGCCCGAGCCGATATTGCGCGGCCCGTAGGACGGCGTGAGCCCATAAGTGGCAAGACGCTCCTTGAACTTCGGATTCGCCTGCAGGATCTCGCGGATTTTGGCCGGATCGGTGGTGTGGTCCTTCTTCACGATCGCGAGTACGGCAACCGGGATATAGCCCTGCAAGTACGGTTGCTGGTCGATCGCGAACTGGATCGTGCCGTCCTGGATGCCCTTCGCGATGTCGCTGTCGAAGTCGAACGTCGCGAACCAGATCTTGCCGGCGAGGCCCATCTGCTGCAGCGCCTTCAGCGTCGGATCGGCCGACAGCGGACCGAGCGTCAGCACCGCCTGGGTATCCGGATGATTGCGCAGGAACGCGCTGACCTTCGACTGCACGCCGGTCGGGTCCTGGCCCGTGTCGAGCGTCGAGGTTTTGAAGTTGGCGCCGATCGCTTCGGCGAAACCGCGGCAGCGTTCGAACGAAGCCGGGTTCGTCGCGTAGTGGTTCACGCACAGGAACGACTTGATGCCGGCGGCCTTGGCCTTTTCTCCGGCGGCTTTGCCGGCCGCGAACTCGGGCTGGCCGACGTGCATGATCGCGCCGAGCTTCGCGCTTTGCTCCTCGGTGCCCGAATTGATCGTGACGAGCGGAATGTGCTTCTCGGTGACCTTCGCGATCGAGCTCTTCAGCACGTCGAAGTCGGCGATCGACACGATCACGCCGTCGTAGTTGCGCGCGGCCGCCTGTTCGACGAGACGCGCCATGTCGGCGATGTCGCCGTTCGGCGGGTTGCGGTAGTCGGTCTGAACGTTGAAGTCCTCGTCGGCCTGCTTGATCGCGTTCTTGATCGTGTTCCACCACGAATCCGAATCCGGCGCGTGGCTGATCAGCACGAAGTGGGCGTCCGCCGCGCGGGCGGCCGGGGCCGCGCCGAATCCCGTCGCCAACGTCAACGCCGTCACCAGAATCCTGAGCGTTGCCTTGCCTCTGCAAAGTCTCATTGTCTCCACCTTTCTCGGTCTGTCGTTCGTTATTGAGGGAGCGACTGGCGGGCGGCTTTCCATTCCGATGACCCACACAACGAGGCCGATGCGCCATCGCTCACGACCAAGAGTAGGTCATCTTCCGAAGCCTTGCAAAGAAAATTTCATAAGAAATAAAAATGGAAAATACGTTCCATTTGACGGGGCGGCCGCCTATACTCGGCAACGTCGGATGCACGTTGCGGCGGGCCGCGGGCGCGTCTGCCGCATTGCAGGAAACCCCGAGAGGCTGTCATGGCGGAACAGATCACCGAAGAAGCGGTGCCGAGCGTCGACGAATTGATGCAGCGCATCGCGGATACCTACGAGTCGCTGCCGCGGCAGTTGAAAAGCGTCGCGACGTACATCGAGCAGCATCGCGCGAGCGTGATGATGGATCGCACGAGCGATATCGCCGCGAGCTGCGGCGTGCATCCGTCGGCGGTCGTGCGCTTTGCGCAGCGTTTCGGCTTTTCCGGGTTTTCGGATCTGCAGGCGGTGTTTCGTCAGGCGTATACGGGGCAGGGCGTGTCGTCGTCGAGCTATCAGCAGCGCATCCGCAAGCTGATCGACGAGAAGCCCGGCACCTTGTCGGGCGGCGCGGTCGCGCGCGAGTTCATCGCCGCGTCGCGCGGCGGCCTCGAAGAACTCGAAGCGGGCCTCGACGACAAGCAGTTCGACGCCGCCGTGAAGATGCTGCAGCAGGCCGACAACATCTACGTGATCGGGGTGCGGCGCTCGTTTCCGGTCGCGAGCTACATCGTCTATGCGTTGCAGCACACGCACAAGCGCGTGCATCTGGTGTCTGGCTTCGGCGGCATGTATCGCGAGCAGATCCGCAGTGTGAGGAAGGGCGACGTGGTGATTGCGATCAGCTTCGCGCCGTACGGCAAGGAGACGCAGTACTGTCTGCGCGTCGCGCATCATCATCAGGCGAAGACGCTCGTCATTACGGATAGCCAACTATCGCCGCTCGCACGCTACGCCAGCACGCAGCTGTACGTGAAAGAGGGCAGCGCGTTCGCGTTCCGCTCGCTGACCAGCACGATCTGCCTGTGCCAGGCGCTCTTCATCGCGCTCGCGTACAAGCTCGAACTGAACGTTGAAGAATCCAACGACACTGGAGGCTACGATGACTGACGCGGTAAACACGATCGACGTCGCCGTATTCGGCGCGGGGCGCATCGGCAAGATCCATGCGGCGAATCTCGCGCGGCAGCCCGGCGTGCGGCTCAAATACGTGGTCGACGTGAATCGCGAGGCGGCCGCCGCGCTCGCCGCGCAGCATGGCGCGCAGGTTGCGGATAGCGACGGCGCGATCGGCGATGCATCGATCGGCGCGACCGTGATCTGTTCGAGCACCGACACGCACGCGGACCTGATCGTCAAATCGGCCGCGCAGAACAAGCACGTGTTCTGCGAGAAGCCGGTCGATCTCACGTTGGAGCGCGCGCGGATGTGCGCAGAAGCGGTGGAGCGCGCCGGTGTCGTGTGCATGATCGGTTTTCAGCGGCGCTTCGATCCGACGTTTTCCGCGTTGAAAACGCGTCTCGACGCGGGCGAGATCGGCACGCCGGAAATGCTCGTCGTCACGAGCCGCGATCCGGGCGCGCCGCCGCTCGAGTACATCCGGCACTCGGGCGGCATCTTCAAGGACATGCTGATTCACGACTTCGACATCTGTCGCTGGATTCTCGACGACGAAGCCGACACGCTGCACGCCACCGGCAGTTGCCTCACCGACCCCGCGATCGCCGACGCGGGCGACATCGATTCGACCGCGGTGACGATCCGCACGAAGCGCGGGCGGCTGTGCCAGATCAACACCGCGCGGCGCGCTGCCTACGGCTACGACCAGCGCTTCGAAGTGCTCGGCAGCACCGGCATGCTGCAAGCAGGCAACGTTCGGCCCACCGAAGTCACCGCGTACTCGAAGACGGAAGTATCGACCGACGTGCCCGAGGCGTTTTTTCTCGAACGCTATCGCGCGGCCTACGCGCTCGAAATCGCGCATTTCTTCGACGCGGTCACGCATGGCAAGCCGGTGCGCACGACCGTCGCGGATGGCCTGAAAGCGCTCGAACTCGCGGAAGCCGCGACGCGGTCGTGGCGCGAGGGCCGCGCGGTCAAACTCGGCGAGGCAGCGTGATGAAGCCCGCCACGGAGCGCTTGCGGCTTGGCGTGGTCGGCCTTGGGCGGCTCGGCAAGCGGCATGCGGAGAATCTCGCGTATCGCGTGCCGGGCGCGACGCTCACGGCCGCGTGCAGTCCGCTCGAAGATGAACTCGCATGGGCGCGTGATGCGATGCATGGGTCGCTGCATGAGCCGCGTCTCTACACCGATTACGCGGACCTGCTCGTTGATCCGCACGTCGACGCGGTATGGCTCGTCACGCCGTCGTCGCTGCACGCGCAGCAGATCGTCGACGCATTGCGCGCCGGCAAGCATGTGTTCTGCGAAAAGCCGCTGTCGCTCGATGTCGCCGAATGCGAGCGCGTGCTGGCCGAAGCGGCGCGCTATCCGCACCTGCAGGCGACGATCGGCTTCATGCGCCGCTTCGATCCGAGCTACCGCGACGCGTTCGATAAAATCGCCGCCGGCCAGATCGGCCGGCCGTTCCTCGTGCGCTCGCAAACCACCGATAAAAACGACGACGACGGTTTCTTCGTGCGCTTCGCGGCGACCTCGGGCGGCATCTTTCTCGACTGCACGGTGCACGACATCGACGTCGCCCGCTGGCTGCTCGGCAAGCCGCGCGCGACGCGCGTGTTCGCGGCGGGCACGGTCGCGCTGCACGAGGGTCTGCGCGAATTCGGCGACGTCGACAACGGTGTCGCGATCTGCGAATTCGAGGGCGGCAAGCTCGCGATGTTCTACGCGTCGCGCACCCAGGCGCACGGCAACGATACGCATAGCGAAGTGATCGGCACGGCGGGCGCGCTGACGATCGGCCGCAATCCGCGCGCGAACCGCGTCGAGATCTACGACGCGACCGGCATTCGCAACGAGTGCACGCCGAACTTTTTCGACCGGTTCGAGGACGCGTTTCTGCACGAGGCACGCGCGTTCGTCGCATCGGTGCAACAAGGGCCGGGGAAGGGCGATGCGGCACAGAGTGGCGCGACGCTCGCCGATGCGCTCGAAGCGACGCGTATCGGCGTGGCGCTGCGCGAGTCGCTGCAACGCGGTGAGGCGGTGACGCTGTAACGGCGCGCGGCACGGCTCGCGCGTGGAAATGGGCGTCGTGGCGATGCCCGGCGCCGCCGCTCCGCCTGCTGTAGAATTTGACCCTCTGTCCGGCGTCGTCAGCGACGCCCCGTCCCGAAGGTCATCGTCGATGCAAATTCAGATTCACAAGGAAGTCGATGCGCGCGGGCTCATGTGCCCGCTGCCCATCCTGCGCGCCAAAAAGGCGCTCGCCGACATGGAAAGCGGCCAGATTCTCAAGGTGCTCGCCACCGATCCCGGCTCGCAGCGCGATTTCGCCGCGTTCGCGAAGCAGACCGGCAACGAGATCGTCGAAAGCTCGGCGCATGACAAGGTGTTTACGTTTCTGATGCGGCGTCGATGAGCTGCATTCGGTAAAACTGTCGGTCCGATGTAAAAAAGAAGGCGCTGTCCCCATTATTCGGGGTACAGCGCCTTCTTCGTTTCAGCCGGACTTTCGACGTCAGCCTTCGAGAACCGGCGAGCGGGTACGCAGATATTCTTCGAAATCGGCGGCTACTTCCGGGTGACGCAGGGCGAACTCGACGGTCGCCTTCAGGTAGCCCAGCTTGCTGCCGCAGTCGAAACGTGTGCCGTGATACTTGTACGCGAGCACCTGTTCGTCGGCGAGCAGCGACTGGATCGCGTCCGTCAGTTGCAATTCACCGCCCGCGCCCGGCTTGATGGAGCGCAGGTGATCGAAGATGCGCGGCTTCAGCACATAACGGCCCACCACGCCGAGGTTCGACGGCGCCACGCCCGGCTCCGGCTTTTCGACGATGCCCGACATCTTGATGATCGAGTCTTCCCATTCCTTGCCGTCGACGATGCCGTACGATTTTGTATCTTGCGGCGGGATCTCTTCGACGCCGATCACCGAGCTGTGATAGTGATCGAACACCTCGATCATCTGCGTCATCACGGGCGGCGTGCCGTACAACAGGTCGTCCGCGAGAATCACGGCGAAAGGGTTGTCGCCGACCAGCTTCTCGGCGCACAGCACGGCGTGGCCGAGGCCCAGCGCCTCGGCCTGGCGCACGTAGAAGCAGTCGACGTGGCTCGGCTTGATGCTGCGCACGAGTTCGAGCAGCTTGTCCTTGCCGCGCGCCTCGAGTTCGGCCTCGATCTCATAGGACTTGTCGAAATGGTCTTCGATCGCGCGCTTGCTGCGGCCCGTGACGAAGATCATTTCGGTGATGCCGGCCGCCATCGCCTCTTCGACCGCGTACTGAATCAGCGGCTTGTCGACGATCGGCAGCATCTCCTTCGGGCTAGCCTTCGTGGCGGGGAGGAAGCGGGTGCCAAGACCGGCTACCGGAAAGACCGCCTTCGTAACTTTTAGCATGTGAATACCCTGAGTCCTCTGGTTAAATCCTTGCCCGCCGTTGAGGGGGGCGGGCGCGTCGGTCAGGCCGGCAAGCGGGCCAGTTGGGCTTTCAGCTTGCCGACCGTGGCTTCGAAATCGGCCAGCCGCTTCTGCTCCTGTTCCACGACCGCCGCCGGCGCCTTCGCAACGAAGGCCTGATTCTGTAGCTTACCGTTGCACTTGACGATTTCGGCGCTCAACCGCGTGATCTCTTTCGACAGGCGTTCGCGTTCGACCGCTGCGTCGATTTCGACCTTCAACACGAGCTTGTCCGTTCCTACGATAGCAATAGGCGCGCCATCCGCCTGGGCGTCGAGCGCGGCCTCGTCGGCGATGATCTGCACCTCGGACAGACGCGCAAGTGCCTGAGCGTAAGGCGCGAAAGTACGAAGACGCTCCGCATTGCCGGTGGCGAGCAACGGCACCTTCACCGCCGGCGACAGGTTCATTTCACCGCGCAGATTACGGCATGCATCGATCACCGCTTTGAGATCGGTCGCCCACCGCTCGGCGTCTTCATCGAGCTTCGACGGCTCCGCGACCGGGTACTGCTGCACCATGATGGACGCCTCGCCCTCGGCCTTGCCTTCCGGGTAGCGTCCCGCGAGCGGCGCCACTTTCTGCCACAGCGCTTCGGTGATGAACGGGATCACCGGATGCGCGAGGCGCAGCACCGTTTCGAGCACACGCAAAAGCGTCCGCCGCGTGGCACGCTGCTGGTTCGGCTGCCCCGTCTGGATCTGCACTTTGGCGAGTTCGACGTACCAGTCACAATATTCGTCCCATACGAACTTGTATATGGCGTTGGCCACATTGTCAAAACGATAGTCGGAAAAACCCTTGACGACTTCCGCTTCCACGCGCTGCAGTTGCGACACGATCCAGCGGTCGGCCTGCGAGAAATGCAGATTGCCTTCTGGCCCGCATTCGCCACATTGCGCCGGCTGGCCGAAACCGCAGTCGTGGCCTTCGCAGTTCATCAGCACGAAGCGCGTGGCGTTCCACAGCTTGTTGCAGAAGTTGCGATAGCCTTCGCAGCGCGCGAGGTCGAAATTGACGTTGCGGCCGAGCGTGGCCATCGACGCCATCGTGAAGCGCAGCGCGTCGGTGCCGAACGCCGCAATGCCGTCCGGAAACTCCTTGCGGGTCTTCTTCTCGATCGACGCGGCCAGCTTCGGATTCATCAGGCCGGTGGTGCGCTTCGCGACGAGCGCGTCGAGGTCGATGCCATCGACGATGTCGATCGGGTCGAGCGTGTTGCCCTTGCTCTTCGACATCTTCTGGCCTTCGGCGTCGCGCACCAGACCGTGCATATAGACCGTTTCGAACGGCACCTTGCCCGTGAAGTGCGTGGTCATCATGACCATGCGCGCGACCCAGAAGAAGATGATGTCGAAGCCGGTGACGAGCACCGACGACGGCATGAAGTGCTTGAGCTCTTCGGTTTCGTTCGGCCAGCCGAGCGACGAGAACGGCACCAGAGCGGACGAGAACCACGTGTCGAGCACGTCTTCGTCGCGCTTCAACGCCCCCGTGTAGCCGGCCGCGGCGGCCTTTGCGCGCGCGTCCTCTTCGGTCCTGGCGACGAACACTTCGCCGTTCTCGCCGTACCACGCCGGAATCTGATGACCCCACCACAGCTGACGCGAGATGCACCAGTCCTGGATGTTTTCGAGCCACTGGTAGTACGTGGTGGTCCAGTTTTCCGGCACGAATTTGATCTGGCCGTTGCGCACGACGTCGAGCGCGGTTTCGGTGATCGACTTGCCCGGATAGAACGTGCCTTCGGGCGCCGGCTTGCTCATCGCGACGAACCACTGGTCGGTCAGCATCGGCTCGATCACGACGCCGGTGCGGTCGCCGCGCGGCACCATCAGCTTGTGCGGCTTGACCGATTCGAGCGCACCGAGCGCCTCGAGATCGGCGACCACCAGCTTGCGGGCTTCGAAACGGTCGAGGCCGCGGTATTTTTCGGGCGCGTTGTCGTTGATCTTCGCGTCGAGCGTGAGGATTTCGATTTGCGGCAGCTTGTGGCGCAGGCCGACCTGATAATCGTTGAAATCATGCGCGGGCGTGACCTTGACGACGCCTGTGCCGAATTCGCGGTCGACGTAATCGTCGGCGATGATCGGCACTTCGCGGTTCGACAGCGGCAGCGTGATGGTCTTGCCGATCAGGTGGGCGTAGCGTTCGTCTTCCGGGTGGACCATCACGGCGGTGTCGCCGAGCATGGTTTCCGGACGGGTGGTGGCGACGGTCAGATGGCCCGAGCCGTCGGTCAACGGATAGTGGATGTGCCACAGGTGGCCGTTTTCTTCTTCGCTGACCACTTCGAGGTCGGATACGGCGGTGAGCAGCACCGGGTCCCAGTTCACGAGGCGCTTGCCGCGATAGATCAGGCCCTGTTCATACAGACGCACGAACACGTCGCGCACGGTGGCCGACGTCTTGTCGTCCATCGTGAAGTATTCGCGCGACCAGTCGATCGATGCACCGAGACGACGCACCTGATTCGTGATCGTGGAGCCGGATTGCTGCTTCCACTCCCACACGCGCTCGACGAACTTCTCGCGGCCGAGGTCGTGGCGCGACACGCCCTGCGCGTCGAGCTGGCGTTCGACGACGATCTGCGTGGCGATGCCCGCGTGGTCGGTGCCCGGCACCCACAGCGTGTTCTCGCCGAGCATGCGGTGATAGCGGGTCAGGCCGTCCATGATGGTCTGGTTGAACGCGTGGCCCATGTGCAGCGTGCCCGTGACGTTCGGCGGCGGCAGCTGGATCGAGAAATCCTTGCGGTTCGCGTCGAAGGAGGGCGCGGCGTAGGCGCGCTTTTCCCATTCAGGGCCCCAGTGGGCTTCGATGGTGTGGGGTTCGAAGCTTTTTGCAAGCGTCGAGGTCGGGTCGCTCGGGGTGTCGCTCATGTTTCTGTTAAAGGCAGGATTTTGGAGGCGGGGAAGGGTTGATTATAGCTGGACGAGGTTTTTTGCCGGCCGGCGGCCGGTGTGGACAGGGGTTATGCTTTTTTCGTTGTTCTGGCTTGGTTGGCCTTTCCTTGCTTTGTTATCGGTCTATTAGCGTTGCCCCTGTGCGGGGCGGCACCTACTTTCTTTGCTGCTGCAAAGAAAGTAGGCAAAGAAGACAGCTCAAACCGCCAACTCTTAAGCGGGTCCCCTGGCTTGGAAGGAGT